>CAYFJE010000030.1:0-11312 GCA_964343345.1 uncultured bacterium | reverse complement strand
TGGCGCTACCAATAGCTAACCCGCTAAACAGACCAATTGCAACCATTCTTTTTTCATCTCTTCAGAACCATGCCTTAAAACAACTCCACCACAGAGTCCTGAATGTACTGAAATAGTTACTGCCATTCCTGGATCAAAATAAGAAAACTCCTTAACAGCTGTGAGGAAAGCAGAAACAGGAAGCCCCATTCCTCCAAACTCCTGAGGAATACTCAAACCCATAATCCCCTTTGAAGCTAAATTGTTAAAAACAGTTTCTCTAAAAATCTCATTTTCATCAGCTTCAACCAATCCTGGCTTCAAAAAACTTTCAGCAAGTTTTGAAGCTAAATTTTTTATTCTTTCAACAACTTGAATATTCATAATTCACTATTCTATATTTTGACCAGGAAATGAATAAAGTATTAAAGGCTCTGTTTTATAAATATCTCTTTCCTTGATTGAAGAAGAGAATGCCCAAACAGCTTCAAACTGAGGCAACACCCTTTCAAAAGTCTTTACTTTTTCAATTTTCAAAACCTCTTCTGGAAAATCTCCAACACACAACCCCGGATTCAAAGATATCTTTTCTAAAATTTCTGACTTTTTTGCAAGCTCAGGAAATGATCCATTAAATGAAAAAAAAACTTCACCCCTAACAGATTTAATCATTGTCCAGCAAGGTTTTCTTTTTCCAACTGAAAACCAAAGAGCATCCAGGCTAGAAACCACTTTAAAATGTAACTTCTTCTTGCTAAAAAAACCTTTGACCCAAGAAAATGCAATCCTAAGACCCATTATTGAACCAGGACCATTCACAAGGATTACCCCTTCTAAATTGTCAATATCCCTATTTAAATTCTTAAAAAAAGATCTAATTTCCAATAAATTTTCAAACAAAGATTGTGATTTAAAAATTTTTGAGCCCAAAACAACTTTTCCTTTGGCTGCAGCGAAACCCGACAAAGGACCTGTTGGATCTATAATCAACCACATTTTATTTTTTCTCATTTTTAAAAATTTTGATATATCTTTTTTCATCTTTTTCATCAATCTTCACTTTTAAAAAACCTTTTGCTATAGGCCCTCCCCATTCAATGAAAATTAAATAGGGGTCTTCTTCTAAAAACTCTGAAATGAAAGATTGAAAAAAATTTTTATTTTTTTCGTATTTGTAGAAATCAATATGAATGATTGAACCTTTTTTCGTTGAATAATTCAAAGCAGATAGGTAAGTAGGTGATTGAACATCTGCTGAAGATCCTCCAAGAGCTTTCACGAAACCTCTCACCATCTCCGTTTTACCAGCACCAAGATCACCCTCTAAAAAAACAATATCTCCTTTTTGGAATATTTTCAATAAATCTTTCGCTATTTCATGAGTCTCCTTAACACTTTCGCTAATCAAGACCATCTTATCTCACTGCCCTTTCCATACCAATTTGGAAGATTGCCATTACCAATTCTGCCAATAACTGAAAAAGGTATTTCTTCTTTTATTGAAATTCTTTTTATCTCATTTTCATACTTCTCATCAAAAGTGAAAAGGTATTCATAATCTCCTCCCTGCTTGTAAAAATCCTCCTTGTCCAAATTCAAATCAATAAACAATCTCTCCATAACGGGAGAAGCAGGTATATTTTTATAAATATCCGCATTCACATTTGATTTACTACATATATTCATCAAATCAAAGCCTAGGCCATCAGTTATATCTGTCATTGACGAAACCATTCTTGAAATTTTCAATGGAAAACTTATATTTGGTTTTGGTTTTAAAGCATCCTGGATAAGATCGTCTTCATGAGAGATTTCATTTATTGCAAGATACCACCCTAGAGGTCTTTTTCCAGGATAGCCAGTAACCCCTATTAAGTCTCCATTTTTTGCACATGACAAACCTGGACCAACAGCATTAAAGCCAACAACAGTCACGGAAAAAACAATGTCTTTAGAGGTTCTTGACAAATCACCACCAACAACCTTCAATGAAAAAAAATCTGAAACCTTTTCCAAAGAAGATAAAGCAGTCTCTATAACTGAACCTTTTGTATCTTGAGGAAAACAAAAAGATGTCAATATCAATTCAGGTTTTGATCCAACAGCTGAGACATCAGTTATGGAACCTGCAACAGCATTCCAGATACCCTCTTCAACCCAATTATCTCTTGTTAAAAGGAAATGTCGCCCTTGTACAGATGAGTCAACAGAAATCGCAATTCCATCTTTCTCCCAATAAGAATCATCGCCAGTTAATGGAAATTTTTTTTTGATTAAATTAACTACTTCAGTTTCTTTCATTTCTTTCAGCAACTTGAGCAAGAGCATTCAAGAGAGCTTCTAAATTTTCAATAACCACCTTTTTGATTAACTTGTCTATAAGAGGACCAACCAAAGGCACTCCCGCATCATACTCAAGAGTGATTGAAGATTCACAACCTTTCTCAGAATTCTCAAAAGTCCAAGAGCCTTTGTAAATTTTAAATGAACCTTCTATTTGAGAGAAGTGACAAGTTCTTGAATCCAGATTCCAAACATCTTCTTCAATCCAACTCAAATCTTTTTTTATAGGACCAGCCTCGAGAATCCCATCCCAAGAAACAGTTTGAACTGAACAACCATCTATTTTTTCTTTTTTTAAAATTTTCACTGATTTAATTCCAGGCATTTCTTCAGCTATTAACTCTGGATTCATTGCTAAATCTAAAGCTTTTGAAGAATTACAATTTACAAATTTAGATACTTTGACGGTGTCCATAAAAAATCCTTAAAAACTGATTGAAAATGTCTTAATTTCTTTGCCTCCTTCTCGAATTTTAACTTAGGCAAAGAATCTTTGTTCTGAGAAATAACTTCAAAAGCTCTCTTTATATAAATAAAATGATCACTTGTGTATGTTCTTCTAGGGATTGCAAGTCTTAAATACTCTCCTGGACAAGCAATCTGTTTTCCATCATTATCTCTTCCGGCGCACAAACTTCCTATTTCAGATGTTCTTATACCGGCTACAAGGTATAGAGCAAGAGCAAGAGATTGTGCAGGAAAATCTTGGCTTTTCAAATGAGGCAACCATTTTCCAGCATCAATATAAACAGCATGTCCTCCAGGGTCAACACAAGGAACACCGATCTTGTCTAATTCTGTATAGAGAAATTTGATTTCATTAACCCTATGCTTTAAATACCTTTCATCAAGAGCCTCTTTCAAGCCAACGGAAAGAGCATTCATGTCTCTACCTGCCAAACCCCCATATGTAATAAAACCCTCTTTTAAAATTTCTAATTCAACTAAACGCTCATACCTTTCTTTATCTTCATTATCTTTAAGAGCAATAAATCCTCCAATATTAACAAGTCCGTCTTTCTTCGAGCTCATCCATCCTCCATCACTCAAAGAACATGTCTCAAAAGCACATTCTTTTGGATTTTTACCTTCTCCGTTTATATACTGAAAGTAACTATTCTCAGCAATACGAGCCATATCAATCCATATTTTTACTGAATAAGAATCAGCAATTTTTTTAACTTGACGAAGGTTTTCGAGACTTACAGGCAAACCTCCAGCACTATTACAAGTAACGGTAGCCACTATCAAGTCCACATCTTCTTCTTTTAAATACTTTTCCAACAAACACAAGTCAAAATTTCCACCAAAAGCCTTATTATTTTTTTCAAGGCATGAAAAAACCTTCATTCCAACCTCTAAAGCATGTGCGGTGGTTGTGTCGAAAAGATGATTACTAATAACGGATTTATTCTTTTTTCCAAATGCAGAAAACAATATGTCTTCTGCAGCTCTTCCCTGATGTGTTGGAATAACAATACTGTAACCAAATAAATCTTCAACACTTTTTTTCAAAGAATAAAAAGATTGGCTTCCTGCATAAGATTCGTCTCCAGAAAGGATAGCACTCCACTGATTCTGGCTCATTGAACCTGTTCCAGAATCGGTTAAAAGGTCTATAGTTACAAGAGAAGAAGAAATGTTAAAAAGATTAAAGCCTGAATCAGAAAGAGCAGCAATCCTCTCTTGAGGAGAAGGATTGGGAATAGGCTCTATTGCCTTTATCTTCCATGGAGAAGGATTGTTGAAAGTCACTTACGCTTTGAAATTCTACTCTTCTTCTCTCTCATCAAAGCCACAGCTAGATACTGATTAAAAATTTCGTCTAAAGATCCAACACTTGTAATTGCAGTTGTCCTGTTTACAAGAGGTCCAAATCTTTTTTTCACAACATCGTCTAAAGATTTTAAAGATGTTTTTTCCAACTCTTTTTTTGACATGTTTGAAAAAATATCCCTATGTTTAAAAAAGAGTCTTCCCTCATCCTCATATATCACACCCGAAAATTGAAAATCTTGAAGCTCTGAAAGCCTTCTATATTCAATAATAAACTTTCTTCGAATTCCCCCCAGCATAAGAAGAGATTATATTTTAGAAAAAATCAGAAAAGACATCTATTCCTAGGTTTATTGATTTTTTATTACCAACAATATAAGAATCCTCTATCCTGACTCCATATTTGTCTTTAAGGTAAATTCCGGGCTCTATAGTTACAACCATATTCTTAATCATTTGTGTTTTTGATCCTTGAAATAAACCTGGAGATTCATGAACCTCTCTACCAACACCATGACCTAAACCATGTCCAAAAAAATCCCCATAACCAGCATCCCTAATGACTTTTCTTGCTTCTTCATCTACTTCATGCCCGCTAACAGATTCTCTTAATTTTTCTTCAGCTTTCATTTTAGCTTTATTAGTGATTTGGAATATTTCCAAAAACTCCTTTTCCGGCTTTTTTCCTGGAACAAGCCATGTTCTCGTCATATCACTCATCCAACCATCCAGAGACACTCCAATATCTAATGTTAAGGGTTCTCCAGCTTCAAGAATTTTATTTGTAAAAGAAGCATGTGGCCTAGATGAAAAAGAACCTGAAGCAACTATAGGATTAAAAGCCATTTTTTCAGCGCCATTTTTTATGGCATATTTAACAATATCTGAAGCTAAATCTCTCTCTGTTATTCCTGGTTTAATCAATTTTCTTACATATTTAAACAAAGAAGCATTTAGCCTTGCACTTTCTTTAATCCCTTCTAGTTCTTTATCTGTTTTTACAGATCTTGCAAAATCTATAGAATCGTCAACTGAAATAAGATCTCCTTTTGTATTTTTTTCTAACAATAATTTCTGTTTTTCTGTACTTCTTGAAGAGATGTAGCCTATCCTTCTTTCAAGATTCCCAAAAACATGCCTGAAAGTGCTTTTTAACAAATTTCTCTCTGAGCAACAATAAATATCAAGATTTTCTTTTTCTAAATCTTGAGCTATTTCATGATACCTAAAATCAACACCAAGCACAGCTCCTTCTTCAGTAACTACCAAAACACCTGTTGATCCAGAAAAGCCTGCAAACCATGAAAGGTGAACAGGGTCAGAAAAAATAATACAGTCTAGATTTTTTGAATCTTTAATTATTTTCTTAACTTTTTTAAACATCTACTAACAAATTCTAGAAGATTTAAATTAATATTAAAGATAATGGAAAATTTTTATTTAGATATTTTTGATCTTTTCCTTCTGTCTTTCTTTTTTGGAGCGATTCCTTCCGGATACATTTTAGTAAAAAGCATCTTCGGAAAAGATGTCAGAAGATACGGATCAAATAATATTGGGTCAACAAATGTAGGTAGAACTTTCGGTTCAAAATACGGATACATAACATTATTTTTAGATATGCTCAAAGGATATGTTGGTGTTTCAATTTCCTACAGCCTTCTTTTGTCAAGAAGCCTTCTTCCAAATGAAATGAATCTTGGAATAGCTCTTCTGCCTCTTTGTGCAGTTCTGGGACATGCTTTTTCCCCTTTTATGAAATTCAAAGGCGGGAAAGGGGTCGCAACAACATTTGGATCATTTATATTTTTTAATTTTGAATACATGTTAATCTGTCTTTCCGCCTATCTTTTAACAATAAAAAAAACAAAATTTGTTTCGCTTGGATCAATAATATCAACATGCCTTCTTCCAATAACTTCGTATCTCTATCTAGAAGACAACCTAAAAATTATTCATCAAAGTGGGGCTTATTTTGTTAATGGTGATAAAAGCATCTCATACATATCAGCCCAAACATTACCTATAATCATTTTGGTTGTGTTTTTACATAAAGAAAATTTGAAGAGATTGAAAAAAGGTACTGAAAGTAGAATCAAATGAAAATTCATGTAGCTGGCTTCGGTTCTTGGGGAATCTCATTTTCGAACCTTCTCGCAAACCAAAATGCTCAAGTAAAAATACTAACGACAAATCATGAAGATGAAAAAAAGTTCAACAAAGAGAAAATTCATCCTTTATTCCCAGAAAAAAAACTAAATGAAAACATCACTGCAATAAACAAAAACCGAATTTCAGAAATTCCTGATTTTTTAGTTTGGTCTATCCCAACAAAATTTACAGAAGAATGGATGACTGAAAGTTTTTTAAATCATTATTCAAAAACTGACATCCTTGTTTTATCAAAAGGATTGAGCCCTGAAGGATTTGATCCGATAGGAAATTGGTTGAATGAAAATCTCAAAAACAACATTTATGTTCTTTCGGGGCCAAACTTTGCTAGTGAAATAATACACGGTCTTCCAGCAGCCACAGTAATCGCTGGAAAAAAAAGACCAAAAAAAATTGAAAAGATTCTAAAGAAAAGTTCTTTAAGGACTTATTATTCTGACGATATTATGGGTGTTAGCCTTGGAGGAGTTCTTAAAAATGTATATGCCATAGGTTCTGGAATGGTTGATGGAGCGAAACTTGGGAAAAATGCAAGAGCGGCAATGATTTCAAGAGCACTAGTTGAAACTTCAAGAGTTTTTGATTATTTCGAAACAGACAAAAGCACACTTTGGGGATTGGCTGGATTAGGTGATTTAATACTTACAGCAACAGGAAGTGACAGTAAAAATTGGCAACTTGGAAACCAGATTGCAAAAGGCATATCTCTCGAAGATTCTTTAGAAAACCTTACAGGAGAAAGTGAAGGTATAAGAACCTTGAACGGGCTTATGAATCTTTCTAAAGAAAAAAATATCGATTTGCCATTAGCTAATGCAATAAATGATGTTATCTATAAAAAGAAAACAGTAAAAAATGTTGTTAAAACACTTCTGAAAAGACCTTCAAAAAAGAAAGAAATAGACTAAGGCAAACAAGGGATACAAAAAGTATCCCTTGTCACCCATTTAAAAACTACTGGTAACAGGAAGTTGGATTATTCAAACTGTCAGTTCCATCAAATATCCTGAAGAATATCTCTTCGCTACTTTGACCTCCCCTTCTGTTATCAGACCAAAGTGAGAAAATCACATCTCCAAAAATCTCAATAGATGGACTATGTTGAACAATAGGAGCCTGAATAGGATCCCCAATTGAATAATCTGTAAGCTGCCATGTTGGATTCATGTTGTTTGTACATCCTAAAGTAACTCTTTCAGTTGAATTGACAGAAGTATCCGCCCAAGCAACAGAGAGTATACTGTCAGAAATATCCGCACTTACCCTCAAATAAAGTGGAGACGCACTTGTTCCACTGTTGTTTACTTGAGATGTACCTTCCCAACTTCTTCCCCTATTTGTTGTTTTCTTTGTAAGTGTTCTGTTTGTTGAACTAAATGCAACAAACATATCTGGAGAACTTACTGAAGATGGCAAAGATGATTTTGAAACATCTGCCAAACTCGGATAAAGACCTGTATCAAGAGTTGAAACATTTCTACAAACACCTTCAAGAGCATTAGGGCTACAAACCGCAGAATCAATAGCTATACCAAAACCAAAGGAGTCAAGAGTTGAAATATTGCTACCAGGTTGTGGGGTTCCAACAAATTGATCCTCGTAATTCATATTGAACCAACCTCCAAAAGAACCCTTTACGGCAGGATCATCTGAAGTGTGAACAAACCTGTTAAACATAACAGTATGCTCAGGGTTGTTTGGAGGACTTGAATCGAAGAAAAGTGAATACTGTCCGAAAGATTGATTGTTACCATCAAAATCAGAACTTTCCATAACAGTAGAATCTGGCCTCTGGTCTTCAGAATCTATAACACCCCATTTATTCCATTGTCCAAATGCATTGGAGTGGAAATCATTCTGAGTATCGCCATTAGCACCAGCAGAAGCACCATTAGACAAAATCAATCCAGATTGAGCATGTCTTGTTCCAATCTGAAGATTTCCAATATAACCATCAGTTGTAACTGTAAATGTCTTAATTTCCTCAGTTCCAGTTAATGCATTGTCTGTATTTCTGATGAAGGTTTCTCCAACAGGCAATGGCTGGAATAAAGCACCGTTCCAATTTACATAAACTCTTGAAAGGTCTCCATCCAATCCATTCCATCCACCTGGAATATCGACAATATCACAAATTGAACCTGAAAGGAATGTGGTTTCTCCAAAGAAGCTTGCACCAAAGACCTCAACACTTTGTCCGATATTGAACATTGCAGCATCCTCATCTTTAAGGAGGAACATCCCTCCATCTCCCTCTATAGCGAGAGTCAAGGCATCTTGAACACCCCATTTGCAGTCATTACTGGAGAATATCAAGTTTCCATTATCCCAGAAACTTTGAGGGATATCTAGAACACCTGTATCACATGGATAAGCAGCTTGCAGGTCTTCATCGAAACACTGAGCTCCGGAACCGTCACTTTGAACTAGAGCTGTGTGTGTTCCTTCTGTTGTTGCTCTAACAGCAAAATTCCAAACACCTGCACTGTCTATATCAAAATCAGTAACATCATCAGAATGGTAATTGAAATCATTAACATTCAAGACATCATCATCATTTCCGCCCCAGTACCAAGATCTTGAATAATGGTAATCCCATTCAAATCCAGTAGAGCTATTGAAATTATTTGAAAGAGGGTCCCCGTCTGGGTCGTAATGGTCAGCAGAAAGGCTAACTTGGAATGGTGTTATTCCAAATAAATCACCCTTTGTTTGCTGAACTATCCAAGCTGCAGGAGGATTGTTAACAGTTAAACCATTTCCAACTCCTCCCAGATGGTCAGGGCTGCCATTATTACAAACATGATTCTCAAGTGTTGAAGCAAAAGGATTACCTGAGTCAGAGTACTCGATACAAGATTCCAAACTATAACCTTCATCAGAAGGGTCTCCATCAGAAAGATAAAGACTTGGTCTGAATGTTACACCTTGTCCAGAAACAAGACATCTAAATGAATCAGAACCGTCTATGCCTTGATCACCCAAATCAGAATCTGAGTTTGCAACACCAATCCTGTGTCCCGCATTTTCGTCCCAAATAACCTTGTTGGAACCACCAAAACCCTCTTGGTAAGGCCAAGCGCCTCCTGAATCGTCACATATCCATTGTGGAACCTGATCCTTGTCATCACAGAAGGTTCCTCCATCTGGACATATGTCTTCCCCAATTCCAGTGTAGTTAGATAGTCCGTCCTTGTCTATTGTTCCAGCACCATCTGAAAACAATATTGGATCTCCATCTGGATCCCAAGAAGAACGTGCTGAATAATCAACATCTCTTGAATTGTCTCCTGAGAAGACATCATCAAGTATTGTCACATGAGCCAAAGGAACTCTGTTTCTCCATACATTCATATCAAAAGAGGAGATGTCTTGTCTTGAGGAAGCATCACAAACAGTGGTTGAAGAAGTTTCACAAACTCTCACAGTAACATTTCTTGAAAGAGTATAAGTAGAAGGGTCTCCTGAATCCGGAGAATCACTTCCCCATAGAGCTCCAGAAACTTCATTTCTACAAACATGCTCAAACCAAGCAGGTGTTAAAAGGTCAAATGTGGAACCACTCATGTCTGGTGAGAATGTTCCAAAATCATTTGTATCAACCCAGTCACAATCAACCTGTACAAAAATATTTCTTCCATAAGGATCTAAACTTCTTGAAGCATCAAGGTGAACCATGGAATCAAAAAGAACATCTGCAGGATTACAGTTTGGAAGAATGTCTTCAGGACATGATCCTGAATTATTACTTAATGGGAACATGTATGTTCCATCAGCAAAAATATCCAACAATTCTAAATCTGGTCTCTTGAGGTCTACAAGATTTGGATCTGCATCAGCCACCCAATAATTGTTTTGGCCATTTGCATTACTTTGGAAAATTGCACTTTGTGGAGAAAGTTGTTCAACAACTCTTACATTTACACTATCTACATCAGAAACACCCATTGAGTCAGTAACTGTAAGTGTCACAGTCCACATGTCTCCATTATTGTCATTATCCAAATCTGTCAAACCATCTCTAACATTGCCTCCACCAGCAGAATCTTGATAAACACATGTATGCGTCAAAGAGTTTGCAATAGGGCTTCCATTTCCACAATCCCAAGAATAATTAAGTGCTTGATCATCAGGATCGATTGAATTATGTGCTGACAAGTCAACAGAAAAAGTACCACTAAAGTTTGGAGCAGAACTAATAGAAACGTCAAATGTCCCAACCCAGTTCAAATGATCTTCAATCCAAGGATTTGTTGGATTAGCATTCGAATCCCAATTCTCAGGACCTGAAATAGCAGCTCTTGGAGCTCTGTTTAACATATTTCTAACAGGAATTTGGTTCAAAGAGGTCGAACCAGGAAGGCAGAAATAGTCCGAACATCCAGGAGAAACATGAGGGTCATTGACTACAAGTTCAATTGGGCTAACACTGTATGGTATCAATGGAGTGTTGGAAGCCGCATAAGAACAAAGGTCATAAGTAAATGGACCGGGAGAGAATGGAGGACTTATGTTTGGAGCATTTGCATCTCCACAATCCCATTCAAAAGTTGTAGACCAAGGAGGATTGCTTAATTGATTTTCTAAATCTATTGTTGAGTTTCCGACTAAAACAATATTGTTTGATGTCAACAAATTATCCACAATAGGCAAGAAGTCAGTTTGAGGATCAACATAAAGAATAGGCATTGGTGTTGTATTTGTTGCCCTTGCAATATTATGGTTATCCTGTCCGGACAAATCACCATCACTAACAACAAGAGATACAGCAGGTCTTCCTACTGTTTCAAATTCACAATTCTGAGCAGAAGCATTTCCTGCTGCAGTTCCATCACACTCCCAAGAGTACTGCAAAGAATCACCATCAGGGTCCCAGGAAAGATAAAGAGGATCTTCACCTTGACCCCTTGAATGCCAGCTAGTGACCCCTCCAACAGGAACAACCCAGTCAGTGTTTTCCTCATGGGCAACAACAATAGGAGCCCTATTTTCCCAAATTTCAAATGTCAAATACTCAATATCGATATTGTCATTCATGTCAA
>CAYFJE010000029.1:0-11688 GCA_964343345.1 uncultured bacterium | reverse complement strand
TTCAAAAGGAGATTTTTTGAATAACTATAGAAAAGCTTTCTTTAATGCACCTCACTGGTTTTCAACTTTCTTGATATCCTGGGCGATTTTTGGTCTTAATTTTGGAATCATTCGAGTTTCCTATAACCTCTACTTAAAAAGCCTGGGTTTCAATGAGGAAATAATTGGCTATGCTGCAGCTGCGGTATCAATTGGGTCAATACTTGTAGCTTACAAACTTGGAAAATGGATGGATAAAAACGGTGTAGGGAAAATGATAAGTATTGGAATACCAATATTAGGCATTCTTATTATTCTTAGAGGCTTTTCAACAACAGAAACAATGATAATCACCTCTTCTTTTTTAGCAGGAATGATATTTCACCCTTTGATGCACTCTTTTGAACCTTTGTTAGCCATCGGAAAAGAAAAACTTGCCAACCATAGATTTACACTTGGTTTTGTAATCAGTGGCATCTCTCACTCGATTGGTTCTTTTTTAGGAGGAAAAATACCTTCAATGATTGATCCTCTTGGAAAGCCTGAGGGTTTTCAGATGATGTATTTATTTTTAGGAATTTTTAATATTATTTCTTTTTCGATTTATAAAAAATTAAAAGGTGTTCATCATGCAAAAAAACAAAAAAAGAGCAAGATAAAGTTTAAAGAACTTGCAAAAATGAATAATGGAATTATTGGAAAGTACTGGATATCTCATACCCCCCTAGCACTTGGTGCAGGAATGTCAATTCCTTTCATGAATGTTTATCTCGGCAGTGTTGGCCTGACAAATACAGAAATAGGAACCGCTTTTTCTTTACAGGAATTAATGTTGGTTGTAGGTTACCTAATTGCTCCTACTATTGCAAAAAAGATACAAACAACAATCGCAATAACCCTTTTGAATCTTTTGTCAATCCCATTCCTTGTTGCTTTAGCATTTACAACTAATCCAACAATTGCTGTCACTGCATTTGTCATAAGGGCAATGCTTATAAATGCAACACATCCTCTTGGATCAAGGCTTTTAATGGAAATAACTCCAGAACAACATAGAGGTAAATCATTAGCCGTTATTGGAATTATTTGGGGTCTTGGATGGACTATAGGGCCTACTATAAGCGGCATATGGATAAATGCAAATCAAAGCTACAAAGAACCTTTCCTTGCCACTTCTTTTCTTTACTTTTTGACAACGACCATGTATTACTTGTTTTTTAGAAATGTAAAATTCAAAGAAGAAAAAACTATTCAGTAGAAGCTTCTTGTTTCCCTTGAAAAGCTATTTCAATTGAGACCCATCCAAGAGTTGCACATTTAACTCTAACTGGGAATTTAGAGACACCTTCAAGAACAACCAACTCTCCTAAATCTTCTTTTTCTTCATCTTTTAAAAAATTACCTTTTATCAAGTTTTTAACTTTGTTTGATAAAGAATATATTTCTTCTTTTGATTTTTTGTTTAAAAATTCTGTCATTATTGAAGAGCTTGCACAACATATAGCACACCCTTCACCATTCCATTTAACATCTTCAACCCTTCCGGCTGGATCCAATTTTATAAAAACTTCCAATTCATCGCCACAAGAAGGATTTTTTCCGACAGCATGAAGGTCAGGATTCTCAATATTTCCTTTATTCCTCGGAGATCTGTAGTGGTCTAAGATTACAGTTCTATAAAGATCTTGTAAAGTCATAAAAGGAAAGAAAAAGCCCCTTTTAGAGAATTGATCAACATATCTATATCGTCAAAATCATTATAGGCATGAAAACTTGCCCTCAAACTTGACTGTACTCCTAAAGAATTATGAAGAGGTTTTGCACAATGATGTCCAGCACGAATAGCAATACCGTCTTGATCCATTACAGTTGCTAAATCGTGAGGATGCAAAGAATTGACCCAAAACGACACAGCCCCATAAGGATTTTTTTTAGATAAAAGATTAACATTCTCAAATTCTTGAAGTTTTTTATAAGTGTATTCAGATAAAGATTGCACATGCTCTTCAAGGCCAATACTTACAAACTCATCCAATACATCAACAGCTTTAGACAAACCTATAGCACCAACAACATTTGGAGTTCCTGCTTCAAATTTATAAGGAGGCAAAGCAGGAGTCCATGTGTTTAATTGAACATCAGAAATCATTTCTCCCCCACCATGCCATGAAGGAAGATCCATCAAAAGACTATTGGAAACAACGAGTCCCCCTATCCCCATAGGCCCAAACATTTTGTGTCCTGAAAAAGAAAAAAAATCACAACCTAAATCCTCGACATTTATCTTTGAGTGTCCAGCAGCTTGGGCTCCATCAACAACTGTTACAGTTCCATATTTTTTTGCAAGATTACAAACAGATTTAACATCCTCTTTTTTACCAAGAACATTCCCTTGCGCAGAAAAAGCCAAAATACTAGCACCTTTTTTCAATTCTTTTTCTAATTTGTTTTTATCTACTTTTTGATCTTCTGATAATTCAAGAGGGACAAACAAAGCCTTTTTTTTCTCGCAGAGCATCTGCCATGGAACATAATTGCTATGATGCTCAGAAATTGGAACTAAAACCCTATCCCCTTCAAATACATTTTCTTCCCCCCAACTTTTTGCTACAAAATTCAATGATTCAGTAGTCCCTCTCGTAAAAATTAAATTCTCAGAACTAACCCCAAACCAATTTGAAATATTTTTTCTTGATGCTTCATACTCCAAGGTTGCTTCCTCAGCAACCTTGTACAAACCTCTATGAACGTTTGCATTGGAATTTAAATAATATTTTTGAATTTCTTCAATAACTTCAATTGGTTTTTGTGTTGTCGCAGAACTGTCTAAATAAACGAACCTCTTACCTCTAATTTTTCTTTGCAGTATTGGAAATCTTTTTCTTATTTTTTGACCTAAAAATGACATTAATTAAAAAGCCTCTAAAAGCCTTTTATTAATACTTTCATTAATCACAGACCTAATTGGCTTTGGAAAACTGTCTGAAATCTCGTAAAAAAAACCTTCAGCTAGAAGTTTAGCTGCTTCATTTTTCTCTATTCCTCTAGAAGCAAGATAAAAAAGAGAATAAGGATCAATCTTGCTAACAGTTGCTCCATGAGAACATTTGACATCATTTGCCTCTATTTCAAGACCTGGGATTGTCTCAATTCTTGCAGCAGGAGACAAGGAGAGATTGCGATTTGTTTGATAGGCATTGCTCTTCTGAGCATCAGGTCTAATGTTTATCATTCCTTGAAAAATGCCTCTTGAACCTGACCCAACAGCTCCCTTTAACAAAAGATCACTTGTAGATTCTCCTTTTTTATGGTTTTGTTGTGTTTGAAACTCATGTCTTTGACCATTATGAGGAATATATATACCTTTAAGAGTTGAATTAGATTCTTTCTCCTCTAGTTCGAGCCTGCATTCATGTCTTATATTTTTTCCACCGAGTGCGGCTAGGTTCCATTCTGAATTAGTTTTTGAATGATTTTTTATCTCCCAGTTGAATCTTGCATCAGTTTCTTTTGAAATATTCTGAATCTGCATCATCTTTAAATCTGAAAAAGAGTTCAAAGAGACAGTCAAACCTCCAGAATGAAAACCTTTTCCCTCTCCTTCTAAAAGATAATAAATTGAGATGTTTATATTTTTTTCAATATTACAAAATAAATAATTTGAAGTAACCTCTCCAGAAGGAACAATCTTTTCTCTTATAACCAAAGGCTTTTCAGATGAAAATCTACTATCGACATTTATCTCATAAACATTTCCGTTCGATATCGTCCATTGATTCCAAGATTCTCCCCCAGGAATAAAACCTGGACGATTCAAGGAATTTTTTGGATCTATTGAAGAAACAGAAATACCCTCTTTAAGATTTTTGTCTAGAAGGTTGCCGTTAATAAAAGAAATATCTGTATCAAGATTTGGTAAAATTTTCCAACCCTTTTCAACAGGGTTGTTATTTATTTTGAAATCTTGGGGAGGTTCAAGAAAAGAAGCTCTTCTCCAATACTCATTAGTTCTATCAGGCCAAGAAATACTTTTCATCCCACAGAGCCTTCTAGCTCAAGTTCTACAAGACGTTGAAATTCGACCGAATACTCCAAAGGCAATTTTTTAACCATTGGCTCCAAGAAACCATTGACCACCATTTTCATTGCATCAATTTCAGGAATTCCTCTACTTTGCAAATAAAAAATCTGGTCTTCATTGACTTTTGAAACACTTGCCTCATGCGCAATTTGTGTGTCGTCTTCAGATATATCCATAACTGGATAAGTGTCTGTTCTGCTTTCCTCATTAATCAAAAGAGCATCGCATTCAACTCTACATGAAGAATTTTTTGCCCCTTTCAGAACTTTGACCAAGCCCCTGTAAGAAGATCTTCCTGTACCTTTTGAAATACTCTTGCTGGTAACAACACTTGTCGTATTTGGAGCCCCATGAATCATTTTTGCACCAGAATCTTGAAGTTGTTCTTCATTTGCAAATGCTATAGATTGAACCTCTCCTCTAGCACCATCTCCCATCATCATCACGCTTGGATACTTAATCGTTATTCGAGATCCAACATTTATATCTAGCCACGTTACAGTTGCATTCTTTTTTGCAACCGCTCTTTTTGTAACGAGGTTGTAGATATTTTTATACCAATTTTGAATAGTCTGATAATCAATACGTGAATTATCAAGAGCAACAAGTTCAACAACTGCAGCATGTAAGGAAGATTTTGCCCATTTTGGAGCAGAACAACCTTCGTTATAAACAACTTTTGCTCCTTCGTCTGCAATTATTAGAGTCCTTTCAAACTGACCAAATTCTTCTTCATTTATCCTGAAATAAGTCTGAAGTGGAGTATTGACCTCAACACCAGGGGGAACATAAATAAAAGAACCTCCCGACCAAACAGCGGTATTTAAAGCAGAAAATTTATTATCAGAAGCAGGTATAACAGAACCAAAATATTTTTTTACCAATTCAGGTTCATCCTTAACAGCTTGATCCATGGTAAGAAAAACGACTCCTTGTTTTCCAAGTTCTTCATTAAGTTTATGGTAAACAGCTTCACTTTCATATTGAGCACTTGCACCTGCTAAGAATTTTTTTTCAGCTTCAGGAATTCCCAACTTATCAAAGGTTTCGAGGATTTCCTGAGGCATATCCTCCCACTGATCGCTTTCTTTATCAGTGGACCTTATGAAGTAAGTAAAATCATCAAAATTTATCTCACTTAGATTCGGACCCCATGAAGGCATTGGTTTTTTTTCAAAAATTTCATATGCTTTCAACCGAATATCTGTCATCCAAGAAGGTTCGTTTTTTAATTCAGATATCTTTGAAACAACATCTCTTGATATGCCTTTTCCAGTAGAAGCTACATGGCTTATCTTGTCATGATGTCCGAACTCGTAATTATCGAATTCAGAAAAATCTTTACTGAAATTTTTTTCGTTACTCATTAAAAATTAACATCTAAATCGGATGAATCTTTTTGATTTGAAAAATTCTTATATCCAGTTTTTTCTAACTCTTTTGCCAATTCTGGACCAGATGTTTTTAAAATTCTTCCATCACTTAAAACACTGACTCTGTCTGGATGAATGTAATCAAGAATCCTCTGATAATGAGTGATTATCAAGATAGACATTCCTTTTTCCTTCAAACGATTTACCCCTTTCGCAACAATCTTGATTGCATCTATATCTAAACCTGAATCGGTTTCATCAAGAATCGCCATTGTTGGCTCTAGCAAAAGCATTTGTAAAACTTCAGCTCTTTTCTTTTCTCCTCCAGAAAAACCGTCATTTAGGTATCTGGTAGCGAAAGATTCATCAATGCCTAAATATCTCATTTCTTTCAAAACCTTCCTATGGAATTCAAAAGCATCTTTTGTTTCTTCTTTCCCTTTTACGGAAGCAACAGCGCTCCTAAGAAAACTTTCCATTTGCAAACCTGGTATTTCCATTGGATATTGGAAAGCCAAAAACAATCCTTTTTGAGCCTTTTCATGAGGCTCCATTTCAATAATATTTTCTCCATCTAAAAACACATTTCCCGAATCCAGTTCATATAGAGGATGCCCCATTAAAGAATATGCTAAAGTGCTTTTACCTGACCCATTTGGGCCCATTATCGCATGAACTTCACCTTTTTTAACTTCTATATCAACACCTTTTAAAACCTGTTTTTCTCCAACAGAGACCTTGAGGTTTTCAACTTTTAAAAATTCCATATTACTGATAATGCCTAAAATATAATTGTATAAAAAAATGAAGAAAATTTTGTTTGTTTGTCTTGGAAACATATGTAGATCACCTTTGGCTGAAGGAATATTTAATTTTATTATTAAAAAAAAAGGCTTCACAAATCAGTTTTTTTCTGAATCTTGTGGAACAGGCAGTTGGCATGCTGGAGAGTTGCCAGATCCAAGAATGAGAGATGTGGCAAAAAAAAATCAAATAAACCTAATAAGCAGATCTAGACAATTTAAGCAAGAAGATTTTGAAAATTTTGACATAATTATAGCAATGGATAGACAGAATAAAAATGACTTAAAAAACCTTGCAGAAACCTTTCAAGAAGAAAATAAGATAAAACTGATGAGAGATTTTGAAAAAAACAATATCAATCCAGATGTTCCAGACCCTTACTATGGAGGGAATGATGGATTTCAAAATGTTTTTAATATAGTTTATGAATGTACTGAAAATCTTATTGATTACCTGAGAAAAAACAACTAAAAAAAAGAATAATGACCATTCAGTATATAAAAAAATAAAATGGTATCTGCAAATAGATGCAAACATATGACATAAACTAAATCATGTGTTTTTTTCAATATGTTTCCCTGGATGATTGCAAAAAACATAATCATTAAAGGTCCCCATCCATGAAAAGCCAGCTCATAAAGAAAAGCTGCAAAAAGCAAAGATTGGCAAAAGTTCGCAAGCCAAAAAGGATTTGATTTTTTAAATATTGCCAAAACAGTATTCACAAAAAATATCTCATCCCAGCAGCCCAAAAGCATACATGCTCCAAAAAGGATTAAGCTTTTTCCAAAATCGAAAGAATCTAAAGGAAGTCCAGTGCCTCCGTCAATAGACCAACTTCTATGAATTGGTAACCCTTCAGCAGTTAGTGCATTATTAAAATAAAAATAAAGAACAACGAGCGCAAAAAAACCAGTTTTCAAAAACCATGAAACTTGTTGCTTGTTCCATTTTCGAAATTGAAAATTAAAAGTCACTAAACCAGAAGAAAACTTTGCTGGGACCCAAACCATGAAGAAAAAAATTGATGTCAACAAAACAATATTGCCAATATCAAGATTTGTATTTATATCAGCATAATGTGCCATATAAAATGAAATTCCCAAAAAGAAATAATTTTTAAATTCATTTTTTCTTGAAAAATAAATCCAGATCAAAGACAAAATCATTAAATAGTTTCCCAGGTTAAAACTATTTAAATCATCTAAAACAATAAGTATGCAAGAAATTGTAAAAACAATTAAAGAGCAGTTTTCTAACTTAAACATAAGGCATTGAATAGTTAGTACAATCATATTTCGAAATCATGAAACAATCTTTAACAACCAAAATAGCTATCGGAATGGCCTTGGGGATAATTTCTGGTTGGAAATTTCCAGAATTTGCTATCTTGATCTCTCCTGTTGGAGAGATGTTTATGAGACTTTTGAAAATGCTAATTGTTCCTTTGGTTCTTTTTTCAATGACAACTGGAGCCATATCTGCCCTAAAAAGTGGAAGGTCTCAAGCAAAAAAATTGGCTTTACGAACTTTTGGATATTATCTTTTGACTACATTTTTTGCTGTTGTCTTGGGTTTATTTTTAGTGACAAGCATACAGCCTGGACAAGGATTAAATTTAGAAGGGGTGAACCTTGTTGCTCCAGAAGTTGTTCAAAATGGAACAACAGTGAAAGAACTTTTTTACTCATTTATCCCAACAAATCCGATAGGGTCATTAGCAGAAGGGAAAATACTTCCAATAATCGTTTTTTCTTTGCTTTTGGGTTTTGCTATTGGCTTAACAGGGAAGAAGGGAGAACCAGCATCTAACTTTTTCGAATCAATGTTTGAGGCTATTTTAAAAATGACAATGTGGATCATCTACCTAACTCCTTATGGGATATTTTCACTAATTGGAAGCACTATTGCAACAAAAGGTCTTGAATCATTGAATTTTGTAATGAGTTATATGATTGTTGTTTTCTTGGGTTTATTGATACATTCAACGATCACCCTTCCAGTCATTTTCATAAAAACAAAAAGAAAAATAAAAGATTATTTTAGAACAATGGGCCCCGCATTATTGAATGCTTTATCAACAGGAAGTAGCAGTGCAACACTCCCTTTAACTATGAATTGTGTAAAAAAAGCAAAAGTCTCCAAAAACACACGTAAATTCGTATTGCCATTAGGAGCAACAATAAACATGGATGGTACAGCTTTATATGAAGCAGTTGCAGTTGTTTTTATAGCACAAGCTTACAACATGAATCTTGATCTAAATCAAATAATAATCATTGCACTTACAGCAACTCTTGCAAGCATTGGAGCTGCAGGAATACCACAAGCAGGACTTGTAACTATGTCTTTGGTCTTAACAGCAGTTGGGCTTCCTTTGGAAGGTGTTGGTTTAATCATCGGTGTAGATTGGTTTTTGGACAGGTTCAGAACAGCAGTTAATGTTTGGGGAGATTCAATCGGTGCTGCAGTTGTTGACTCTTCTAAATAAATGGATAAGAAAATACCTAAAATATATTATCAAAGCAAGTATTGGGTAAAAAATGACAAGCAGGTTTTGGTATCTTTCAGACCAAATCAAAGGGGAGCATGCAAAACTTTAAGCAAAAAAAGATTTGGGATAATTACAGCATGGAATCCCGAAGGAAAACACAAAGAAAAAAAGGAAAATGAAAAAGCCAACAGGATCCTTGAATCAAAACTTATGGAACTTAATTTGAATTACTATAAATCAAATTGTGGTGTAGGAAAACACAAAGAAGAAAGTTTCACAGTCGAAAATATTGAAAAAAATGTAATTATTGCCTTAGGAAAACTTTTTAATCAAAAAGCAGTTTTATATTCAACACCAGAAAAAACTGAAATAATTTTATGTCATTAAAAATTTATATAAATTATTGATTTTGAATTTCAACTGGCAACGGAAAAGAAACCTTTTCAACTTTTCCTTCTTTAAATTTGGGCAAAGCTCCTCCAAAATTTACAAGTTTTGAAATTAAATCATTTATTAGAACTTCAGGAGCGGATGCTCCTGCAGTGACACCAACAGAAGAAACATCTTTAAGCCATGAGAGGTTCAGCTGTGAAGCATCATCAATCAAATAAGAATCAATTCCACATTTTTCCCCAACTTCCCTCAACCTGTTGCTATTACTTGAATTTTTTGCACCAAGAACAAGAATCAAATCACATTCTTTAGCAAGATTTTTTACAGCATCTTGCCTATTTTGAGTAGCGTAACAAATATCATCCGCTTTTGGGGTTACGAGATTCATATATTCTTCTTTCAATGATTCCATAATTTCGAAAGTGTCATCAACACTTAGAGTTGTTTGAGTTATGACTGCGACATTTTCATCTTTAGAGAAAGGAAGTTTCTTTATATCTTCAACTTTTTCAACAAGTTTAATCTTCCCTTTTGGCAATTGCCCCATAGTTCCCTCAACCTCTATATGTCCTTCATGACCAATTAAAACTATCGAAAAACCTTGTTGAAAATATTTAATTGCCTCCATGTGAACCTTTGTAACCAATGGACAAGCTGCATCAATAACTTTGAGTTTTCTAGATCTTGCTTTCTCTAACAAATCCTTTCCTGTACCATGCGCACTAAAAATTAAAATTGAATCATCAGGAACTTCATTAATATCTTCAACGAATATAGTCCCTTTCTCTTTTAGATCATTAACTACTCTTTGATTGTGGACAATTTCATGTCTGACATAAATAGGACCTCCAAAAATTTTGATTGCTTGTTCAACAATTTCAATTGCTCTATCAACACCAGCACAAAAACCTCTTGGTTGAGCTATCTTTATTTCAAATTTATTCATCTTCAAACTAATCTAAATACGAGAATTAGAATTATAAGCAAATTACAAAAATGACCCGAAAGACAAGCTCTACAAGGGTCATCAAGCCATCTCAACCCCCAAGCTTGACGGGTGCTGGAAAAAAATAAACCAGCAGAAATACCCCACCTTAAAATTTCTTTGTATTCCTCGAGAAAAGAATCTGAAAAAAACCACAATAAAAAAATAAGAGGATAAATAAACCATCCGATTTTATAGACAGGAACCCCTCCCCACTTTGACCACCTGCTGTTCAAAACACAAGCTTTCGCCCTTTTTTCAAAAGTCAAAACATTAAACCAGCAAATAAGCAAAAGGAACAGAAAAAAATTATTATCCATTGAAAAAAGTTTACACTAAATAATTATGAATATTTTCGTATTCGTTTTATTTCTTATCTTTTCTGAATTGAATGTTCAATTTATTGCAGGAGATTTTGAATATCCTATACATATGACATGGCTTGATGATGAGGTTCTTGTTGTTGAACAAAGAGGGACTGTAAGAAAAATAAAGAACGAGAAACCTGGAGAAATATGGCTTGATATCAGAGATAGAGTTACAAGTGGAGGAGAAAAAGGGCTACTTTCAATTGCTCTTGGTCCAAAGAATACACCTTCCGAAAACTGGGTTTTCGTAAACTACACTGCAAAAAAAGATGGCAGAACTGTGATTTCTGGCTTCCCAATAGATTCATCAACAAGAAAACCTTTAAACTCGAAAGAAGTCATACTTATGGAAATATCTCAACCTTGGTCAAACCATAACGGAGGTTATATAACTTTTGGTCCAGACAACTACCTCTATATAGGAATGGGGGATGGCGGTGCTGGAGGAGATCCAAGGAATCATGGACAAAACAAATCAACATACCTCGGAGCTATGTTAAGAATTGAACCTACCCCAAGCGAGATAAATAAATACAAAAATCCACAAGAAAACCCTTTTTATAAAACAGAAGAAACAAAAAAAGAAATACTTCATTGGGGGCTTAGAAACCCTTGGAGATTCTCTTTTGACAAAGAAACAAATGAATTATGGATTGCAGATGTTGGACAGAACAAATGGGAAGAAATTCATAAATCTTCTTTTGAAGAAACTGGTATTAATTTTGGATGGAACATAATGGAGGGAAAAGAATGCTACAACCCTCCAAAAAACTGCTTAAAAAAAGGTTTGAATATCCCTTTCTATGTCTACAGCCATAAGGAAGGATCGTCAATAACAGGTGGTTATGTTTACAGGGGAAAAAAAATTGAAAAACTCAAAGGAAAATACATATTTGCAGATTATGCTTCAGGTTTAGCATATGCAATAGACACAAAAAAACAAAACCAAAAAATGGAAAAATTGGCAATGATATGGAACGGACATGAATTTAGCGGATCAATTACATCTTTTGCCGAAGACAAGGAAGGAGAAATTTACCTAATTACACATTGGGGAACAATTGTGAAACTGGTACCCTGAGGAGAAATAATAATGAAAAAAATTAAAAAAATGCTACTTTTATTTTTTGTTTTTATACCTTTTAATTTAAATTCGGAAACATGCGATGAAAAAATCATCTCCACATTTTCAGTCGCAGCCTATCACTCAG
>CAYFJE010000028.1:0-11814 GCA_964343345.1 uncultured bacterium | reverse complement strand
ACGTAATCGTTGCGGCTAGTTTTTTGGAAGGTTGTTCATCAAAAAATTTTCTGCGTTTTTATAAAATATTTTTTCAATTTCCTCATTATTGAATCCAACCTTTTCAAGCGAAGAAATCAAATTTTGTGTTTTTGAAACTTCTTCAACAACCGGGAAGCTTGTTCCATCAAAGTCACTTCCAAGAACAATATTTTCACAACTTGAGATTTCAGCAATATGTGCTGCATGCTGTGCTAGAAGATCCATTCCATTTTTTAGTTCGAAATTCCATTCATCTTTTGTTCCAGGGGGAGGGGCTCCAACAAAATTCGGAACATAAACAAGACCTATGATTCCATTATGTTGTTGAATTTCTTTTATTTGTTCATCAGTCAGGTTTCTTGGATGATTTCTTAGTTTTCTAGAATTGCTATGACTTGCAACAATTGGCTTGCTTGAAAGATTTACGGTTTCCCAAAAAAGATCATCACTTGCATGAGAAACATCAATAATAATATCTTTTTCATTCATTTTTTTAATTAGATTTCTCCCAAATTTTGTTATCGGTGGACCTTTTCCGTTTATGACCCCTCTTCCAACTTCATTATCACAAGACCAAACAAGTGTAATCAAGCGAATTCCAAGGTCAAAAAAAATGTCTAAAGTTTCCAAATTTCCAGAAAGAGGTGATGCATCTTCTAAAGACAGCAAAGACAGAGGTCCTTGTTTTGAAACATCATCGACTGTTTTGACAGCAGAAACTTCAGAATCTTCTAAAAAATATTTCCATTCCGATGCATATTTCATTCCGAACAAGGTCGCATCTCCCTTCTTGTATTCGGGTGGAGTAAAAATAGCATGAACTTGGAGTTTCCCTCCTGCTTTTTTAAATCTTGGTAAAGACCAATGCATCTTTTCACCTGTAAGTAATTCTTTTGCACCACCTTTGGTGAGAGAGTCACAATGAAAATCAAAAAAAGGAATCATCCGAAATCCAGATCCTTTAAGCTTTGAGGGTCTGCTTTTCCTGGAGCTCCAGTGAGAAAACATGTCCCCCCTGTTGATTTTGGAAAAGCTATAACATCTCTGATGCTAGATGATCCAGCAAGAATCATCACAATCCTATCTATTCCAGGAGCAAGCCCTCCATGAGGGGGCAATCCGTACTTCATCATCTCTAAGAAGAAATCGAATCTTTCTTCAATTTCAGATTGCGAATAACCTATAGACTCTAAGATTTTTAGCTGCAAATTTCTATCGTGACACCTGATTGAACCACTTGCAATCTCTTCTCCATTCATAACAAGGTCATAAGCATGTGAAAGAACCTTTAAGGGTTCATTGTCAATTTTTTCGATATGCTCATTAAAAGGCATCGTAAATGGATGATGAGCGGCTGTAATTCCATTGTCTGTTTTTTCAAATAATGGAAAATCTGTAACCCAGCAAAAAGCATATTCATTACTATTTTTGGTAAGCATTCCAACATCTCTTAAATGTCTGTGAATTGCTCCAAAAGCATGGTAGCCGTATAGATTCTCTTTGCTTGAATCTGCAACAATTAACAAAGTGCAATTGTCCTTTTTGCCAAATGTTAAAATGCTTTTGTCTAATGTCTCCCCGTTTGTCATTTTTGTTATTCCGCCATTCCACATTCCATCTTTTTTAGTTGCAAATGCTAAGCCTGGTATATTGAATTTTTGTGCAATTTTTTCTAAATTCGATATTTCTTTTCTGGATGGGAAGAAATTTTGAATACATATTCCAAGAATTTCACCACCAGCATCAACCGTACTGTCAATAAATTTAATACCATTTTGAACAAGAATACCTGAAAGGTTTTTTATTGGAGCTTCATATCTCATATCTGGTTTATCTATACCATAATTTTTTATTGCTTCTTGATATGTCATTCTGAAAAATGGAGTTGTAATTTTTTTACCTTTTGCTTTTTCAAAGATATTTTGAAATACCTTTTCACTTATAGAAAATATTTCATCTTCATCAGCAAAAGCCATTTCAAAATCTAATTGTGTGAACTCAGGTTGACGATTACCTCTGAGATCTTCATCCCTGAAGCATTTTGCAATTTGATAATATTTATCGATTCCACTGCCCATTAGTATTTGTTTGAACAGTTGTGGGCTTTGAGGCAGTGCATACCAATTTTTTTTATGCAATCTGCTAGGTACGATGAAGTCCCTTGCGCCTTCAGGAGTAGATCTTGTCAAAAGAGGTGTTTCTACCTCTGTAAAACCTTTATCATTTAAGATTTCTCGAATTGCTTGAATTACCTTGTGTCTAATCTTCAGTATCTCGCTTCTGTGAGGCCTCCTGAGGTCAAGGTATCTGTATTTATATCTAATTTCATCAGGTTCATCATCATCTTTATCAACATAGATAGGTGGTGTTTCAGCTTCATTAAGTATTGTTATTTTGCTTTCAGTTATTTCAATATTTCCAGATTTAATTTTTTCGTTTATCTGTAATCTTTTTGAAACCTTTCCTACAATTTCAACTACCCATTCTTTTTTAAGTTTAATTATTTCTGAACCCATAACAACTTGGATTATTCCAGTTGAATCTCTGAGGTCAAAAAAGGTTTTTCCACCAAAATCTCTTACTGCATGCACCCAACCTTTCAGAATTACTGTCTCGTTGACATTTGTAAGATCGATTTCAGATATGTATGTTTTTTTCATTCATCCAAGCCCAATGCTGACATTATGTTTGATATATTAAGTGGTATTTCTTTTTGGTCGCCATTTTTCATGTTCTTTACTAGCAGTATGTTGTTTTGCATTTCTTTTTCTCCAAAAACAATTACGTATCTTGATCCAGCAGAATTTGCTCTTTTTAGGGCTTTTCCTAAATTAGATTCATTCCAATATGGCTGTACTGAAACACTTTTAGCCCACATTTTTGAAATGATTTCAAAAGCTTTTTTACGACATTTTGCACCAAGTGGAATAAAAATACAAAAAGGTTTAATTTCGTTAATTTTTAATGCGGATGCAATTCTGTCAACACCACAAGCAAATCCAATTGCAGGGATATTTTTGCCACCCAGTTCAGAAATTAAATTATTGTATCTTCCACCACCTCCGTATGCATCTTGTGCACCGTCATGACCTGAAGCTTCGAAAACTGTTGAAGTGTAATAATCAAGACCCCTTACTAAAAATTCATCAATTTGATAATGAACATTTGCACTTTCAAGTAGGCTCGTTAACTGACTGAACCTGCTGGATGTTTCTTTGCTCCAGAATTCATGAATTTTTGGTGCTTTCTTGACAATCGCTGCAGTTGCAGGCTTCTTACTATCTAATATTCTTAAAGGGTTTTTTTCTATATTGATGCAATCTTCTTTTGCAATTTTTGTTTTATTCTTTGTTAACCACTGCTGCAAGGATTCAATATAACGGCACCTCTCCTCCCTTCCCCCTAATGAGTTGAGCTTGATTACATGTTCAATCTCAAGTTCCTTTAAAAGTAATGAAAGCAAGTATATTGATTCAGCATCTGATTCAACATTATTTGATCCAATCGACTCAGCTCCCAGTTGAAAAAATTGTCTATATCTACCTTTTTGAGGTCTTTCATATCTGAAAAATGGTCCAAAATAAGAGAATTTATCACCATTGTGACTGTTAATCCAATTGTTTTCTATTGCAGCTCTTACCAAGCCAGGAGTGCCTTCAGGACGAAGGGCAAATTTTCTATTTTTTTTATCTTGAAATTTATACATTTGCTTAGTAACAATCTCACTTGATTCACCTGTAGACCTTTCAAAAAGATCTGTTTTTTCAAATATTGGAATTTCAACATGTCTGTAATCCAAAAATCTAGATATTGCCAAAAACAAACTTCTAACCACTTCGAATTTGAATGTTGTTTTTTCATCAAGGTCTCTGGTACCTTTTGGTTTTTGGTATTTGGGCATATATGGTTATTGTAATTAACCAGATATAAACCTTATCTAAAAAAAAATCTAGAATTTAGGATTGTGGTGGGATGGCTGAGCGGACTAAAGCGCACGCCTCGAAAGCGTGTGGGCATAATAATTGCCTCGGGGGTTCGAATCCCTCTCCCACCGTAGAATTAAGAAAATGAAAAAATATTTTTTGTTCCTTTTTTTGTTAGCAAGCTCTTTTCCTAGCGCTAAAGGTTCAAATTGGATTTCCTCAAACCCTGAAACAAATCAAGGTAAATTTTCTTTTAGTTATGTTCAGCCAAGAGAAGAGCTTGATCCTCAGGCATTAGTTTCTTTTAGCTTTCATTCACATCTTGAGGGCAATTCTTCATGGGGTCTTATGGCGGGTTTTTCAGGAAAAAAGACTGATGAGAGTTGGGGTTTTTCTGAAAGACCAGTTGATTTTATTTATAGATCAAAATACAAAAAAGAAAACAAAATCGCTTCGGGAGATTGGCTTATTAAATTTGGGATTCCTGTAAAGGATGATGATTCTATGTCATGGGGTATAGGTTCACGGAACGGAGGTGTTGAAGATGGTTTCATATTCACTGGCCCTTTTTATTGGGGTTTGGGTTTTTTATATGAATCTTATGTTGATAATCCGAACATTGAACATTTATGGAATGCAGGCATCGAGGCTGTTTGGGAAAAACAATATGATTATGGTTTGAGGTTGGAACATATTGCCCAAATCCCTTCCTTGTCCCCAAGGCAGGCAGCTTTAGACTGGTCTTTTTGGATAAGAGCAGGGAACAATACATCTTGGAAATCTTTTTCTGTGACATGGAGAGATGAGGCAACAAATATGGATTTAGAAACTTTATATGAATTTTCGATGGGTTGGGGAGATTGATTTTTTGAGAAATTTTTTAATTTACTTGTCAGAATCTCAATCTTCAGAAAATTTTTTTAGATCTTTTTCGCCAACCAAAAAAGTTATAAAAAGATTTATAGCTGGAGATACTGTTAAGGATGGCATTTCAGCAGCCCGAGATTTGAAAAAAATTGGTGCTGATTCAATTCTCGATTTGTTGGGAGAAAGTGGGGACCAAGCAAAAACTGAAAAAGCTTTGAAAGAGATATCTTCCATGATTCAGGATTGTAAAAACGAAGATGATTTGTGGGTTGGTTTGAAGCCAACACAATTGGGATTATCTATTAGCAAAAGTTTATTTGAAAAGAATTTAAAAAATGTTTATAAACAAGGTTTAAAAAATAATGTCAAAATAACTATAGATATGGAAGATAGTAGAACTGTTGATGATACTATTTCCGTTTTCAAGCAAGTAAAAAAAGATCTGAATTTGGGAATCTGCCTTCAGGCTTATCTAAGAAGAACTCGTAATGACCTCCATCAACTTTTTAAAGATGGATTGAGGGCAAGAATCTGTAAAGGTGCTTATAACGAATCTCCACAAGTTGCTTTTGAATCAAAAAAAGAAATTGATGAATCTTACATGTCTTTGGCCAAGTTCTTCCTGACAGAAGGTATTGATTCAGGAGGTTATCCTGAATTTGCCACACATGACCCTTGCATAACTCGTAATATACTGGATATTGTCAATGAAAGAAATATACCAAAGGAGAAGTTTGAATTTCAAATGCTTTATGGTGTGAATACGCCTTTACAGAATAAAATTTTAAAGAAAGGATGGAGATTAAGGGTGTATGTCCCATTTGGAGAAAGTTGGTATCCTTACTTTATGAGAAGGCTGGCTGAGAGGCCAGCAAACCTCTTTTTCTTTTTGAGGGCTATTTTTGGGAGGTAGAAAAAATGGCGAGAATTTCTAAAATTGTGACAAAAACAGGAGATAGCGGAGATACTGGTTTAGGTGATGGAAAAAGGGTTAAAAAACATAATGAAAGAGTAAAGGCATATGGGGAAGTAGATGAAGCAAATTCAGCTATAGGTCTTTCGTTAAGTCTTGGAGCTTTTCCAAAAGAATATCTAGAAACTATACAAAATGATCTTTTTGATATAGGCGGTGACTTGTGTTTTCCAGAATCTGAAAATAAAAAATTTATTTTTTCAGAAAAAAGGTTGAGGATTTTGGAGAAAAACATTGATAAAGAAAGTGAAGATTTAAAACCGCTCAAAAACTTCATTCTTCCGGGAGGGATGCCTCCAGCAGCAGCATTGCATCTGTCTCGTTGCATCGTTAGAAGGGCCGAAAGATCTTTTTGGGAACTTGCAGAAAAAGAAAATCCGAATCCTGTTATAGGAAAATATTTAAACAGACTTTCTGATTATCTTTTCATTCTTGCTAGAAAAAACGGAGGAGAAGATCAATCCACTTGGGATATGAGTGATTAGCCTGAATGCCTCACGAGTATCAAGTCACCGTTTCTGACAATGTAATCTTTTCCTTGAAGAGTCCAAAATCCTCCTTTTTTTGCATTCGATTCTCCTTTTAGTTCTATTACTTTATCGGATGGCCAAACATCACCTTTTATAAAGTTTTTTGCCAAATCTTTATGAATTGCCCCAGCAGCTTCTTGTATTGTTGAGTTAATTGGGATATCCCAGGATCTAACTTCAGTTGGTCCTGCTGTATAAAAAAAATGTCGTCCATTGATAAGGAATATTTGTTTTAAAAGAATATTGAAGATTGGGTTTTTTAGATCATATTCTTCTAAAAAAATTTCTTTTTCATCATCATCTAATTCTTGAAGGTCTTTTTCTAATTCGAGACATGCATGATCGATGGTTGCCTCAGGCCATCTTTCTTTAAGTTTTAAATTCAGTTCTGCAAATTTTGGCGAGTTTATGTTTTTTTCAGAAATGTTTATTACAAAATATATCGGTTTCAAAGAAATGAATTGATAGCCTTTGACGATTAGTTTTTCATCATTTTTTATTTCAGGGAGTTTTGATAAATTCAATTCTGAATTTATTTTTTCTAGAACATCAAGTTCTTTTGCTCTTGGGTTCGTTCCTTTTTTTATTTCTTTAGAGATTTTTTCAATTGATGATTCAACTATTGGGAGATCTTGTAAGCAGATTTCTTCTATTGAAGAATTGATGTTTATTGCCAATTTTTCATATGAAATATCTTCATTTTCAAAAGCAGGGATTACACAAATTAATCCATTTAAATTTCTTAACCTGGTGGCTTCTCTTGTATTTATTGTTGAAGATCCTGAAGAAGGACTATCGGAAATCTCTATTTTTGTTTTTGTGATTTTTTTTGGGTTGTAGATTTGTGCAAGTTCTTGAAGCTTTGAATCTTCTATCGATGTTATCGTTATGCTTTCACCGTTTTTTCCGAAAGTGTCAGGGTTGTCTTGTTTTAACGTTTTGTAAAGTGTTGTTTTGCCACATTGAGGCACTCCTATGATTCCAATTTTGAGCATTGAAACTTATTTTGCCAAGAGGGCTTTGCAGGCTCTTAAAGCTGTTGGATATTTAAACTTATATCCAATATCTAAAATCTTTTGAGAGGAGATTTCCCTACCTTCAAGAAGAAGACATGACATTTCACCGAGTATAGTTTTTAGTGCAATGCCCGCAGCAAGTGATGCTATTTGTGGCTGCATTTGCCATCTTGGCCTTCCGTAAGCTTCATTCAATGCGATACAAAATTCTTTTTGTGTCGTCGATTCGGGAGCTACTAGGTTGAAAGTCCCGGATGATTCAGAATTTTTTTCAAGGAAGATAATTGAATCAACAACATCATCAATGTGTATCCAAGGAAAAAATTGTTTTCCTGACCCAAGCCATGCTCCAAATCCAAGTTTATAAGGTAGGTTGATTTTCGGGAATGGTCCAGATTCTTTTTGTAAAACAGGGCCAATTCGCAAAGTGATTTTCCTTATGTCGCCGTCTGCTTTTATTTCGTCTTCCCATAATTTACAAACATCAGCTAGCCAACTATCTCCATTTTCAGTTTTCTCATCAGCTACTTCTCCATCAGATCCATAATAACCAACAGCACTTGCATTAATCCATGTTTTTGGGTTTTTCTTTAGTGAATCATAAAGAAAAGAAATCATCCCGGTTGAGTTAACTCTGCTGTCCAGAATATTCTTTTTTGTTTCAGGTGACCATTTTTGAGCAACGTCTTCTCCAATTAAATTGATTACGGTATCTGATTTTTCCCAAGCATTCAAGAATGGTTTTCCAGCATCCTGATCACTACTGTGCACAAATTCAATGCCTTGTATCCAGCGAGATTCATGCACTGGAACAGTTCTTGAAGAAACAATAACATTGTCTCCACGCATGACAAGCCTTTTTACAAGGTGCCTGCCAATTCTTCCAGTACCGCCAATAATTAGCCAATTAGTCATTTCCTATAAGGGGAAATTGTATAACTTAAAATCTCATTTAGTATCTTTGATATATTTTTTTAGCTCAGTAGCTGAATTTTTGTCTGCAACAAGAATTCCATTAGGCCCATCGATGACTATAAGATTCTTTGTCCCCAGAAAAACAACTTTTTTTTCAGATATTGCTGCATTATTTTTTGCTATATGTTCTTCGAATTTCAATTTTTTAATTTCTCCTTTTTCATGAAAAAAATCAATGATCTCTTTCCAATTTCCTAAATCTCTCCATTCAGTATTGCACTTTGTCATAGCCACCTCTTTGTCTTTTTCGGCAATAGCATAATCAAAACTGATTTTTGGAATTTTTTCAAATAATTTGTTTGGTTCAGTCTTTTTTTGAGATTTTTCAAAAACCTCTTTCACGATTCCAAAAACTTCTGGGGATAATTTTTTTGCTTTTCCAATCATTTTTTCTGCGGTAAAAATAAACGTTCCGCTATTCCAGTAGTATCCATTATTTATGTATTTTTCTGCATTTTCTTTATTTGGTTTTTCGAAAAATGATGCAACTTTAAAAACATCATTTGATATTTTCTCAGAATACTTTATGTAGCCGTATTGGGTAGTGGGTTCAGTCGGTTTTATACCGATTGTATTAAGGTAGCCTTTTTTTGCTGAAGGAATTGAAGATTCAACTGATTTCCAAAAAGCAGAATTGTTTTTTAGAACTTGATCACATGGTGTCGCTAGGATGATATCGTTACCAGTTCCTCCAAATTCTCCATTTTGAATACAGAAGGAGAGATATATCATTGCAGCAGCAGTATCTCTGGAGTAAGGTTCTGTCAAAAAATCAATGTCTTGAATTCCTTTTTCTTTCAAGAAATCTTCAAAAAGAGTTTTGTGTTTTTCATTGATGCCCAAGATTATTTTGGTTCGATCATTTAACCCTTTCACCCTTGAGATTGTTTCTTCAAGAATTGTTTTTCCCGAAGGCAAGAGTTTAAGCAGTGGTTTGGGTGTTGTTTCTGAAAGCGGCCAAAGCCTTGAGCCAGATCCTCCTGCCATCAAATATGCAAAAATCATTACTTCCTAATTATAGAGAGGGCTTTTTTTGTTCCTGTTGGGATTGGTAGTTTATTTACGTTTTGAACATCTGCCCAAACTTGTTTCCTGTTTCCTTTTTCAGTTTGTTTTTCTATTTTTGCTGAAAATATATGTAGTTTCACTTTCAAATGAGTGTATGCATGTTTTATTATCCCAATTTTTTTTCGAATCTTTATGGTTGTTCCGGTCTCTTCCACAAGCTCTCTAAGACAGGCTTCTTCAATTGTCTCATCATTTTCAACCTTCCCTCCAGGCAACTCCCATAACCCCTCAAGCATTGTGTTTTTGGGTCTTTGTACAAGAAGTATTTTTCCTTCTTCGATTATTGAAGCAATCGCTACATCAACTTCAGGGACTTTTGTTTTTTTGTTTTTTATTGGATATCTTGTAGCATCTCCAGAATAAAAACCTTTACATTTTTTAGAAACAGGACATGAAAGACATTTTGGATTTTTTGGGGTGCATACCATTGCTCCTAAATCCATCATCGCTTGATTGTGGTCTCCTGGATTTTTTTCATCAAGAAGTTTTAAAGCAAGGCGATCTATTTTTTTTAATCCAGAACTTTTATCAGTATTTTCTTCAATGGCAAATAATCTAGAAATGACTCTAATTACATTTCCATCTATTGCAGGTTTTTTTTCTTTATAGCAAATTGATGAAATAGCTGCTGCTGTATATTTTCCTATCCCAGGCAACTCTAATAATTCCGAATATTTTTTTGGAAGTTTTTTTTGAAATTTCTCACAGCATATCAGGGCTGTTTTCCGAAGATTTTTTATTCTTCTATAGTAGCCGAGTCCTTCCCATGCTTTTAAAGCTTCTTGTTCACTGGTTTTTGCTAAAGACTCTGCATTTGGAAATTGTTCAATAAAAATTCCGTATCTCTTCAAGACAGTTTCCATTGTTGTTTGTTGAAGCATTATTTCCGAAACAAGTATTTCCCAAGGATTTTCTGAACCTCGAAATGGCAAGTTTCTTGATTGTTTTTTGTACCAATCAGATAATAGTTTTTTGATTTTTTTTTCCAATTATCTGAGAGGCCAAGGCAAACCCATGCTTATTCCTACTGAGATTTCATTCTCTATCGTTTCGTCTATTTCCTTTGTTGTAAGGTATGAGATCCATGTATTCATTTTCCCAAAATCTTTCTCAATAGACCATGCTGTTTTTTGAGCTAGAGATTTTTCTCCTCCCCCCCTGAATTCAGCTCTAAAAAATGCTGTTCCAACCTTTTTTCCAATCGAGAATATTGGTTCCATTTCTGTATTGTCAGAGCCTGCACTTGTGTCATGGCCGTATGCTGTCCCAAAGGATATTGTTGTTTTTCCCTCAGTTTCAATTAAGTACTGTAGGTTCATTCCAAATTGAGAAGATGCATTCCCTTCAGCAGTTGTCTCCCAATAGTAAGGAGTTACAAAGAATGCTGTTTTTATGCTGGATTTTTTTTCAAATGGAACATATCTGAAACTGAAACCATATTTTTCGTATGTGTCATTTTTCCAATCTTTTGCCCAAAACCAATTCCATGTCAAGGGATCCTCGTTCCAATTCAAGTTTAACTTCACTGTTCCATCTGGCTTTGAGCCATCTACAGAAAGACTTCCTAAAAGTCCTTCTGAGTCACTTATATCTGGAAGTATTATCCCTCCTGGACCATATTCCCCCGCTGGTATGAATCCTGTCAAGAGCAGAAAAAGACAAATGAGGTGTTTTTTCACAATACAGATTGTAAAGAGTAGGATTGACTTTAATGTCTAACATCATTCGTATCGGCCATTCTCCAGACCCAGATGACGCTTTCATGTTTTATGCAATGCTTAACAACAAGATAGACAACCAAGGCTTGAAGATTGAAGAGTATGTCGAGGATATCGAAAGTCTGAACAATAGGGCTTTGAATGGAGATTTAGAAATGACAGCGATATCCTGGCATCTTCTTTCAAAAGTGTATAAAAGTTATGCTGTTTTGGATCCAGGAGCTTCAATGGGTTTGGGCTATGGCCCTGTCCTTATAGCAAATAAAGATTCAGATGTCTCATTTCCTGATTTAAAGGGAGTTAAAGTTGCATTGCCGGGGCCTCACACAACTGCAACTCTGATAATGAGGATATTTGCATCAAATTTTGTTGAGGAGTTTGTTCCATTTGATGAAATTATGGCAGCTGTAAAAAATAAAGATGTAGATGCAGGGCTTTTGATACATGAAGGTCAGATAACCTATCAGGAAGAGGGTTTCAAGAAGATTATTGATTACGGAGAGTTATGGCATGAAGAGAGTGGGGGTTTGCCATTGCCTTTGGGAACGAATGCAATCAGCAAAGATGTTGATTCTGAAACAGCAAAGAAAATGGCCAAAATACTTTTGGACAGCATAGTTTGGGGTGAGAGAAATCGACAGGAAACGAATGATTATGCCAGGGATTTCGGAAGAGGTTTGAGTGAAGACAAGAATGATCGTTTCATCAAAATGTATGTTAACA
>CAYFJE010000027.1:0-12095 GCA_964343345.1 uncultured bacterium | reverse complement strand
AATGGCTAACATTAAGTTCCTTTTCTCCTGGAATGTCAATATAGTTTGGATTTGAATATATACCTGTCGTTAAAACAATTTTTTTAGAATGTATCTTTTTTCCCTTATTTAAAAATAAAGTGAAATTATTATTTTTTCCGGAAATTTTTTCAACTTTTGAAAAAGTTAAAATTTCTAAATTATTTCTATCAACAAAATCCTCATAATACCTACAAGCATCCTGTAATGTTGGATTTGTTCCAAAACCTAACCCCATTTCAAAATTGTCTAGAGTAAGTTTTTCAGCAGTTGAAAAAAAGACCATGTCTTTTGGATAGCTTTTTATATGATTACAAACTTCTCCTTTATCCAAGCCAACTACTTTCAAGGAACATTTATTTAATTCATTTAAAACAGAAAGCCCGTTTGGACCCATTCCAACAACAGTCACATCAAACATTCACATGATATGCATCTTCAAAACTCCAAAAACTTCGAAATTTGAAGATACAGCTTTCTTGTCCCTTGTTTCTCTTATCTTTTTTAACTTTCTTAAATCCTGTTTTAATTTTGAACTTTTCGTTAGTATATTTGTTCTACTTTTTTTAAGTTTAATAATTTCTAGTTTTTGTTCATCGTTTGGATTATGTATCTTGCTCAAATTCATAACCTTCAAATGAATTTTGTTGAACTCATCCTTGTAGTCACTGACAGCATCGGAAATTCTGTTTTTTAAATTATCAAATCTAAAATCTTCAAGTTGAATTATTTCAGAAAAAACATCGTTTCTTCTTTTTTCAATATCCTTGGAAATAAAATCAAGATTTTCAAAAAATTTCTCAAGTGAAAAATCATCAGAAATCCTAGCGGAAACCTCATTCGGCCACATAATTTCATCAGGAAAATTCTCTAAAATAGAAACATTCTTACCATCACTCAACAAAAGAAAAACGTCATCAAAAGATTCATCTTTATAAGACCATCTCACCTTTGAGAAAAAAGCAACACATTTATCAGAAAAAGTCTCAAAACCAAGTTTTTTTAAAAAAGATCTTTTGAACACGGAAAAAGCAATTGGAGAATCTACAACATCACTTATAGAGGCAGTTAGAAATGGATGATTGATTGTTAAATAATCTAACCAAGATCTTGATATAGCAACTTTTTTTGAAAAAGTTCCTCTAACATCTGAATTAAATAAATCAGACGTTCCTTCAGTTAAAAAATGTGGAACTTGAAACCTGATTTCATTATCAAAAGAATCTTTTAAACAATTGTATTTATCTAAAAAATCTATAAAAGCATTTTCAACAAAATCCGAATCTTCAAAAAACCTAATCTTCGACAAATCATTCAAATTTTCAGGCCTTAAGTTTATTCCACTTTTTGAAAAAGACTCCTCAAGAGAATTTCTTACCTTTTTTATTGAACTGTCTAAAGAAAAATCCAATTTTTTTAATTTTTTACCCTTACCAAAAGAATCAACAAAAGCATCCATAACAACGGATTCTGGACTTCCTTCTGGAGACATGTATCCCAAAATTGTCTCGAGTTCTCCAATCGTATTTTTAAATAGATCTAATTTTTTATCTAAAATCTTCATTAAATGATCTTCAATTGTTTGACGTGCAATCAAATTTATTATCAAAACTTCTTTTTTCTGCCCTAACCTATGCACCCTTCCTATTCTTTGTTCAATTTTCATCGGATTCCAAGGAAGGTCATAATTAACAACAATATTGGCAAATTGAAGATTCCTACCCTCGCTTCCAGCTTCAGTACTTATTAAAATCTGTCCTTTTTGGAATCTCTCAATAATCTCATTTTTGTCTTTTGTTGACATTCCCCCTCTATATACTTCAACATCAAAACCAGATTCTTTTAAACTCAGCTCTATCGAATCCTGGGTTTTTAAAAACTCTGTAAAAATCAAGACTTTTGAATCTGGATCTTTTTTGAACATTTTATTTAAAAATTCTAATAAAACATCCATTTTTCTAACATCAGGAACATTTTTAGAAAAATCCAATAAACCTTGGATTGACTCAAGCTCGTCTTTTAACTGTTTTTCAATTTTTTTTGAATTAATTTTCTTTTTTGAAACTGGAAGAAGCTCCAAGAGGTCTTTTGAATTAGCTTTGCCTAAACCGTCTCTCAAATTCAATAACTTGTTCTTCCTCTTTTCTAAACTTGAATTAAACGAATCCTTGCTGCTTGTAAGCATTCTTTGAAGAGCCATTAGGTAAAAAATATATGAAGCATTATTGTTAGTGATACTCTTTTTATAACCTTGAACTGCATAACTACTTACTTTTTCATAAAAATCAAGATATTCCTGACTTAATTTGACTCCTAAAGTTTTTGCTTTTCTTGGAGGAAGGCTATCAACACCTTTGACATCAGACCTTCTACACCTAACCATCAAACTTTTCAAAACTGACTTTAAAGAATTGACCGTATTTTGATTAAAATTTTTCGAAAACCTTTTGCTCATTTCAGAAATGTTTATTGCATGAGGGGAAACAAGATTTACCAAATTAAATAATTCTGTTAAGGAGTTTTGTAATGGTGTAGCTGTTAACAAAAGAATTTTTTTTGTCTTTAAGGAGTTTACAAATTTGTAATTCATGGTATTTGTATTTTTCAGATGATGAGCTTCATCAACAATAACCATATCCCAATTTTTTTCGATAAAAGAATCCTTGTAACCATCTCTTTTTGCATAAGCCAAGGAAGTTATAACCATTGAGTTTTTGCCTAAAAACTCATTTAAAGAATAGCCAACTCTGCCATCAACTACTGGAACGAAAATATTAAATTTTTCTAAGAGCTCCTCTCTCCACTGTTCAGTAATTCCTGAAGGAACAACTATTAAAACATTTTTAACTTCCTTTCTTACCAGGTATTCAGTCAGTATCATTCCTGCTTCAATAGTTTTTCCTAAACCAACCTCATCAGCAAGTATCGCTCTGCCATTCATATTGTTCACAACAGTATCACATGTAGAAATCTGATGTGGAAAAGTTGAAGTTCTACTTACAAGAGGAGAAATAAGAATTTTTTTGTTAAATTTCCTAAATAAAATTTTCGAAAAAATACTTAATCTAAAATCTTGAAAACCACTATACCAATTCTTATTGTCTTTTTCTAAAAAAGAACTCTTGTTTTCAAAATTAACAAAAGAAGAGTTTGTCCTACTTTTATAACTCATATCACAATTCTTAATGCTAACATTTATTAGTTGAAAACCGTAAAAAAAAGTTTAAGAGAAAATGTTTTAATTAATAGATTAAGACCTTTTAAAGAATCAAAGCTGTTTGTATTGATTTTGTCAGCATTATTGGGAATCTTTTCAGGGTATCTCTCAATCATCTTCAGGCAAATGGCTAATCTTGCCAAAAATAATAACGATTCTGGAAGTTTATTTTGGCAAAATCAAGAAGGTCTATTTGCCATCTGGATCTCTAATTGCATGCCAGTAGTTGTTTCAATTATCTTCATAATGCTTTATTCCAAAACAGGATTTTGGGGAGCGAGGGGTTTTTCAAGCATACTTAAAGCTGTTTTTAAAAATCACGGTCACCTAAGCTTAAACAGTTCCTTTAAAAAACTAGGTTTATCATTGCTATCAATCTTTGGAGAAGGGTCTGTTGGAAGAGAATCCATGATAGCTCAATGTTCTGGGGGTTTTGGCTCATGGCTAGGAAGAATTTTTCACTTAAAAACAAAAAAAACAGTCAGGTTAATTGTTTCGTCTGCCGCAGCGGCAATAGCCGCAACATATGGAGCTCCGATAGCAGGAATATTATTTGCAATAGAACTTCTAGTTGAAGAGGTTCATGTTGCATTAGCTCCAATGATTATCGCTTCTCTAAGTGCAAGTCTTGTAGTTAGAAACCATAATATCGAACCTGTTGTAAACATAAGTTTTTGGAATGAGGTTCCAGGTAAAGACCTCTATCTTTTTGCAATAATAGGCATAATTGCCGGTTTGATTGGGGCTTTTTACTCCCATGCATCAAATATAGCCTCAAAAAAACTCTATGGAAAAAAGTTATCTCCAGCATTGGCCGGTATTGGAATTTTCTTTTTGCTTATATATTATCCAAACCTTACAGGAGGCGGATATGAGCAAATTGAAACAATGCTTCAAAGTGAACCTATGTTGAAAGAATTGCTTGTCTATGTGGTTGGAAAAGCTTTAATTACTATTATTTGCATAAATTCAGGATGGGCTGGAGGTCACTTTGGACCAATTTTCTCAATAGGGATTGCATTAGGTTTGGCTTTTGGAACCAAGTTTACATACATCAGCTCATCACTTGCAATAGCAGCAGCAGCAGCATTATGTGCATCAATAACACATGCTCCCCTGGCTTTGATAATTTTAACTTGGGAACTGACGAATACAAGCCAGGTTTTTATACCAGTAACAATAGCGGTTCTAGTATCAGTTATCACAAGAGATTTCTTTAATGTTCAAAATCTCTATGAATCACCTTTGATTGAAGTGATTCCAAAAAGAAAAAAGAAAAAATCAGATAACGTAAAATTCGTAATGAAAAAAAATCCAATTACTGTTTCTGAAAAAGAAACAATAAAAAACCTTTTGTTGCTAACAAGAACCAAGAATGAAACATACTTCCCTGTATTGTCAAATGAAAAATTAAGCGGAATCATAACAAGACAAAACATTCTCCATGCTTTAGAGGCAGATATTCATGGAAAAATAAATAAAAAACAACTAAAAGAACCTGTTAAAAAATGGTGTTCTGGAATCGAAGATATTTTGATAATCAAAGAAAATGATTCATTAAACGATGTAGCACATAAAATGCGGATATCTGGAATGCCAATAACAAGCCTCCCTGTTGTAAATAATCTAAAAGAAATGAAAGTTGTTGGAATCCTTCGACCTGAAGATATTTTGAAATCTCTTGATGTCTAAAAATGGAAAGGAAGCCTTTTTTCCATTAAATACGATTTTTATTTTAGAATTTCTATCTTATGTCAGCAATGATTAAAAGATGGATTTGGATATTCGGGACTATTTTTGTCTTGGGGATTGCACCAATTACAAAATTGTCGAACAATGTACCTGCGTTAAATCTAGGCTTGGATCTTTCTGGAGGTGTTGATATATTAATAAAAGTAATTGCTCCGCCAGGAGAAAATTTAGAAGAACTTATGCCTGGTGTTGTAGATGTAATGTCAAAAAGACTAGATCCACAAGGAACACTTTCGATATCTGTACAGCAGGTTTCAGAAAACAGAATTAATATTCAAGTTCCATCATCAACAGGGGAAAGTCCTGAAAGAGTTAGAAGGCTCATTGAACAATCTGCCCATTTGGAACTAGTTGATACTGGGTTTATTTCTTATTTGTCTGGATCAAAAGCCTGTAGAAGAGATAGCCCGAATATTGAAAATTGCGATCTTATGTACACTAAAGATAAGGTTGTAATAGAAGGTGGAGACTTAAAAAGAGCAACCGTCTCTCCAAATCCAAATGGAGGATGGCAAGTTGACTTTGAACTTAATCCTTCTGGTTCAGATGCTTTTGCAAGACATACTGCATCTCATATTTCACAATACCTAACAATAATTCTCGATGAGAATGTTGTCTCAAGCCCAATAATAAATTCTGCAATTTTTGGAAATGGAAGCATAAGTGGCAATTTCAGTATAGAACAAGCAAATGAACTTTCATTGCTTCTGAATGCAGGAAGACTAGATGCTGATGTAGAAATACTAAAACTTTCTTCTGTTGGCCCAGCATTAGGAAAAGACTCTTTGGATAAAAGCATCAAGGCCGGATGGATAGGTTTACTGCTTGTTGCTTTTTACATGCTCCTCTCTTACAAAAAAAGAGGGATATCAGCCGTCGTTTCATTAGGTTTCTTTTCTTTAATAATTTTCAGCTTGTTTAGCAACCTCAACATAACATTAACCCTTCCAGGCATAGCAGGATTAATACTTTCTATAGGGATGGCGGTTGATTCAAATGTAATTGTTTTTGAGAGGATAAAAGAAGAAGAAAACTCAGGAAAAACAGGACTGCTTGCAGTAGAAAAAGGTTTTGGAAATGCAATGTCCACAATAACAGATGCAAATGTGACAACTTTTTTGATTGGTTTAGTTTTATATTCTTTAGCCACTGGCCCCGTTAGAGGTTTTGCTGTAACTCTGCTTATAGGTATAGTTGTTTCACTATTTACAGCACTTGTTATCACAAGAGCATTTGTAGAAACTTGGGAAAAATAATGACGAAAAAATTTGAATTTTTAAAACTTACCAAAATTGCAATTTTCTTCAGTGCAGCTGTACTCATTTTAGGCATTTCTGCAATGATTAAAAACACCGAAAAGTTCAAAATGGAAGATGCTGATGACAAAACAGTATCGCTACCACTTAACCTAGGGATTGAATTTACTGGAGGAAGTGTTTTTCAAATAAACCTAGGAGAACAATCGTCAACAACCGAACTAAGAGATCTATTATCAGAAGTGCTTACAAGAACTCCACAAATACAAAAAAGTGATAATCTCTATATTGTTAGAACAGAATTCATATCTAATCCGGATGAGATCTACCTACTTTTGGAATCCAATTATGAAAACTTTGATAAAGATGAAGATGTTTCATCAGAAAGAATCGGGCCTTTGTTTTCTAAGGAACTGGCAAAAAGAGCCTACCTTGCAACATTCATAGGAATGATTGTTATCCTTTTATACATCAGCATAAGATTTAGTTTTATTTTTGCCCAAGGAGCTTTAGTAGCGTTATTTCATGATATTCTTTTTGTTTTAAGTTATTTTGCAATATTTCAAGTAGAAGTTGGTCTTCCCTTTGTAGCGGCAATACTGACAATACTTGGATACTCGATAAATGACACAATAGTTGTTTTTGACAGAGTGAGAGAAAATATGAACAAACTCAAAAATGAAAAATTTTCAAAAATTGCCGAAACAAGCCTTTGGCAAACACTTTCAAGAACCATAAACACAACAACAACTACACTTTTAGCCATATTGGCAATCCAGATTTTTGGAGGAGCCACGTTGAAACCCTTTACAACAGCATTGATAGTTGGTTTTATTGCAGGAACCTACTCTTCGATATTTATTGCAACACCATTCATAAACTGGCGCCAAAAATGAATGTTAAATAAAAAACAAGAATTTAGAAAGAGATTAATTAAATACTGGGGCTTCACTGAGCAAGAAAACGAGCATGCTTTACATCCTTCTTTAGAAAACTTAAACAAAACACCGCCCCCAAATACAAGAAGGTTTGTAAAAAGAATCATAAAAGCATCTGAGAATCAAGAAAAAATAATAATATTTGGAGACAATGATTTAGATGGATGCATGAGTTCAGGAATACTTTTAGATTGTTTAAAAGCCTTTAATTGTGAAGCAGAAATTATTTTCGCAAAACATCATCATAATGATGGTCCGGGAATCAGAAAAAAACATATAGATGGGAAATTAGAAAATGTCAAAATCATAATAACAATTGACTGTTCAGTTAGAGATGAAGATGTCATAAAAGAATTGGACAAATTGAATATAGATCTTTGGACAATAGACCATCACCCTTATCTATTCGGAATAAAAGAACAATGTGTTAATTCAACGTTCACAGGAAATCACTTTAAACACTATTGTGCTGCAGGTTTAGCTTTCAGGATATCTCTAGAATTTCAAAAGATTAAAAAAAATACAAAACAAATCGAAAACCATCTTGTTGGATGTATGCTTGCAACAATAGCAGATTCTGTAAAGTTAAGGGGAGATAATCGGACAATAGTAATCTGTGGAATAGAAAAATGGTTTAAAACTGATCTTCCAGTATTTAAATTATTAAATTTTGAAGATAGAAAAAACATTTCAAAAAACCTATTTACAATTAGAAAAAAAGCAGTTTCTCCACTTAATTCTCCTCCAAGATACGATGATCCCCATTTAACAGTAAGTTCATTGTTCTGTAAAAGATCAAAAAAAGCAGAAGAGATAACAAGAAAAATAAAAAAATATAATAAAAAACGAATTGAAGAATCGAAAAAAATGTTTAAAAAAACGAATAACCAAAAGATAAAAAAAAATTGTATAAATGTCTTCTATGAAAAAAAATTTTCTCCTATATATGTGAGTCAAATTGCTGGAAGAATCTCTTTCGAAGAAAAAACACCCTCTATAGTTTTTGCAGAATCTGATGAAGGTTGCCTTAGAGGTTCTGCAAGAAGTCCTGACGGATGTGAAATAAGGGACCTTGTAATAAATGGTTTAAAAGACATAGCGATAGACATCGGCGGACATCCTCAAGCTTTTGGCTTAACAATAAAAAAAGATGATTTTGAAAAAGCGAAAAAAATAATAGAAACAATTCCAATTTCTTTTAACACAAAGAACAAAGAGTTTTTAAGTTTAAATGGGTTACCCTACGAAGATGCTTTGAAGATAATGAACGAATATGAACCTTATGGCTCAGGATTCAGAAAACCAACGATTCATGAATAATGAAAGATTGTTCCCAATCCCAAATCCTCTAAAAAGAGACTTTTTAAAAGAAAGAAGAGATTTTTCAAACTGGCTTAAAAGGTTGAGAAAAAAACATGGCAAAAAAGTAAATTCAAAACTTATTGAAGAAGCATTCCATTTATCTCTTTTTGCACACAAAGGTCAAAAAAGAGAAGATGGAACAAACTATATAAATCACCCTATAGAAGTTGCAAAGAAACTTACAGAAGAGGTGTTTTCTGACAATGAAACGATCTGTGCTGCACTTTTACATGATGTTCTTGAAGATACAAAGATAACCAGAAATCAAATAAATTCATACTTTGGAGAAGAAACAGCATTACTCGTAAACAATGTTACAAAGATGAAAAACATTCTAGAAGAATCCTCGAACCTGAGAGAAGAAAATCTAAAAAAAATATTCATACTGACATTTTCAGATCCAAGAATATTGATGATTAAAATTTCAGACAGGATACACAATCTAAGCACAATTGAAGCGATAAAAGATAAAACAAGAATTGAGCGTATAGTTAGAGAAAGTTCAGAATTTTACTCACCACTTTCTTCAAGGTTTGGGTTAAACAGTTTAAAGCAATCTCTTGATGATGAAATATTCAAAATACTAAATAAAGAAGATTATGAAAAAACAAAAAAAATAATTGAATCATTTGCTCCAAAAAAGAAAAGGGAGCTTTCACGAATCTCAAAAAAAATATCTAAAGAAATAAAAAAAAGCTATCCAACTACAAATTTAGAAATCTTCAATAGGAAAAAAAACATACATAGCGTATGGAGGAAAAAAACTGAACAAAATTTAAATTTTGAAGAAGTGAGAGATATATATGCAATAAGGATAATTACAAAGACAAGAAGAGAATGCTACCAAATATTAGGCTCAGTTCATGAAATATACGAACCATTACAAGGTTTTTTTAACGACTATATTGCTGTGCCAAAAGATAATGGTTACCAATCAATACACACTGCAATCACAACAAAATCAATACCTTTTGTAGAGGTCCAAATAAGAACAGAAAAGATGGATGAAGTATGTGAATGGGGAGAAGCTGCACACTGGATATACAAAAAAAACAACCTTAGCCCAAAAATAGAAAAAAATCTAAAAAAAATGGAGAAAATTAAAGCTCAATTCAAATTAAATTCAAAAGAAAGTGTACCAAAAACTTTCATTAATGAACTTCAAAAAAACTTTTTTAGAGAAAGAATTTTTGTATACACTCCAAAAGGAGACAAAATAAGCTTACCAAAAGGTTCGACTGGTTTAGATTTCGCTTTTGCTATTCATTCAGAACTGGGTTCAAAAACAAAAAAAATCAAGATAAATGGAAGAAAAGAAAATCTCCAAAAGAAATTAAAAATAGGTGATGAGGTTGAAATAATAAAAAGTTCGAAAATCGAAATTAAACCAGAATGGATATTCAAAACAATAACAACACAAGCAAAAAGAGAAGTGAAAAATCATCTAAACAAAATAAACAGGAAAAGGGTTGAAAATTCAGGAAGAAAAAAACTCATTCAAAAAATTAACGAAGAAGGCTTTCACCATCTGAATCTAGTGAATAAAGAAAATATAAAAGAAAGCAATGCACTAAATGGTTTTTTCATACAAACCGAAGAGGATCTTTTTTACAAAATTGGAATTGGGACAATTGATATAGATTTTTTATTAAAAGAATTAGTAAAAGAAAAACAAGAAACTCTAAAGCAAGGGAAATTTTCACAAAATAAAAAAACGGAATCAACAACAGCGAAAATATTTATTTTCAAAAATTCAAAATACAAAAAAATATCAATATGTAAAAAAACAAGACCAATACCTGGAGACAAAATCATAGGAGTCCAAAAAGGAGAAAATATAATTGTAAAGAGAAGAACTAATGAAAGTCTAAAAACACATATACCAATAAAATGGAATCTGAAAGAAAAAAAACTACATAAAACCGAAATAATACTTACCCTTCTCAATAGAAAAGGATCTCTTTTCGAAGTTTTAGATACTTTTAAAAAATTAAAGATAAACATACTAGATTCAGTTACAAAAGTAAAATCAATAAAACCTGAAATTGGTTATGCGAAATACATGATAGAGATTGAAAGCCTTTCATCTCTTAATCATGTTTTAAACAATCTGAAAAAATTATCATGTGTCATTGAAGCAAGGAGGTCAATTGATCAATGAAGTGTGTATTGATTCGTTCTAAAAATATAAAATTGAAATCCTATGAAAAAAAACTTGAATTTCCAGAAGGTTTGATTGCTGTAGTTGGAATAGAAAAAGAAGACGGAGAGAGTCAGGTAGAAAAAATTGTTAAAACAATAAAAAAAACAGCAATATTTGAAAATGAAAATGGAAAAATAAAAATTCCTCCTAAAGAAAATACAAAAATACTTGTACTCCCAAATTTTACTCTTACTGGAAAAATCAAAAAAGGCAAAATTCCTGACTTTTCAAACTGCATGAATCGAACTGAATCTAAAGTCATATTTGAATCAATATGCAAAAAATTAAAAATAGAAAAATTCAATGTTTTTCCTGGTTTTTTTGGAGAATTGATGGAGTTAGAAAACACCATAGACGGACCGGTTATTTATTCTTTTGAAGTATGAAAAAATACAAAAATATAACAATAAAAAAATTTGAACAACCTCCATTTGGCACAAATTCTTATTTAATGACTTTTGAAAAAACAAAAGAGGCGATACTCTTCGACCCAAGTGGAGACCCAGAAACAATCTTAAAAACAACAAAGGAAGAAAGCCTTTCTATAAAAAAAATATATCTAACTCATGGACATTTAGATCATTGGATTGGTGTAAAAAAAATACAAACTATTTTTGATTGCGATGTGTACCTGAACGAAAAGGACTTTCATCTTGTAAATAGTGAATCAGGAAAAATGTTTGGTTTATTTAATTTACCAATACCAAAAAAAATAAAAAAACTGAATTCTGAAAAAATCATATTGCCAAATAAAAAAGAATTGCAAATCCTAGAAACTCCAGGACATTCCCCAGGGCATATTGTTTTTATTGGAGAATCATATGTTTTATGTGGAGACTTGATATTCAAGGGTTCAATAGGAAGGATGGATCTCCCTGGAGGAGATGAGAAAGAAATGAAAATTTCTTTAAAAAAGATTCTAGAAAAAATACCCATTGATTATGATTTGCTTCCCGGGCACGGACCAATAACAAATTTGAAAACAGAAATTGAATACAATGTATACCTTGGAAAGGATTGGTTGGAAAACTGAATGAAAAAAATAAATTTTGATAAAAGCATAATTGAAAAATTTGAATTAAAAAGTCTACAAAACCTCGTTTCTTCAAATTCAAAAGAATTGATAGCCTTAGGAGAAAAGGATATAAGAATATCGAAGAAAGAAATGCCAGGACTAACAGAGCTTTGTAAAGAATATAAAAACAAAAAACCTCTAGACGGGGCCTTCATAACTGGATGTCTTCATATGACTGTTCAAACAGCAATTCTTATTGAGACCTTGATTGAACTAGGTGCAGAAGTTAGATGGTCTTCATGTAATATATTTTCAACTCAAGATCATGCGGCTT
>CAYFJE010000026.1:0-12298 GCA_964343345.1 uncultured bacterium | reverse complement strand
AAGGCATGATGCCTAAAGCAAAAATTGAAAACCTTTTCAAAGAACCGCCACTAAAAAGATCCAACAAACCCAAGACGCCCCCCGAATTAAAAAGATTTTGTAAAGCATCGTTGTTTATTCCAGGAAGAGGAACATGTCCTCCTGCAGAAAATATCAACAAACCCAAAGCCACAAAAGAAAGTCTTTTCTTTAATTCTGGACTTGCCAATGCATCATTGACTGCAGCTTGGGCCTGTTTTTTCATTTAATGCTTACCTTTCCTCCGGATTTCTCAAGTTTATGAATAGCACTTTTACTTGCAGCGTCAACGGTTATTTCAAATTTCTTCTTTGTTTTACCGTTTCCAAGAAGCTTAACCTTTGACCCTTTCCTAACAAGTCCTTTTTTCAATAAATGTTTTACAGTTAATTTTTTCCCATCATCGAAAGTTTTATCAAGATCAGCAATATTTACAACCTGGTAAACAACAGAATTCCTATTAATGAAACCGCCTAGGCTCCTTGCTTTTCTGTAATAAGGAAGACTTCCACCATCAAACATAGTTGGCAACTTGCCTCCACTTCTTGATTTTGTTCCCTTCATACCTCTCCCAGCAGTCTTTCCACGCCTTCCTGCCTTACCTCTACCAACTCTTACACGATCTTTTGTAGTTTTTATTAAATCTTTATAGTCCATTACTCAGGCATCTCCTTGTTAAACCAAATAGAATTTATGTCAACACCCCTGAGGGCAGCTAATTTTTTAGGGTCTCTCAAAGATTTGAAACCATTCATGGTTGCTTTTGCAGCGTTTAAAGGAGTCGCTGCTCCTCTGATTTTTGTATAAATGTTTTTAATTCCAGCAACCTCACATAAAGCTCTAACAGTAGCTCCAGCAATAACACCGGTTCCTGGAGGGGCAGGAATCAAATGAACCGTAGTTGCTCCCTGTTTTCCTTTAACTTCATGAGCAATCGTTCCATTGACAATAGGCAACTTGTATAAATTCTTTTCCGCTGATGAGGCAGCTTTTCTTATAGCCTGAGGAGTTTGAACAGCAGTTCCTAAACCTACTCCTGACCTTCCTTTTCCGTCTCCAACAACAACCAGCGCAGAAAACCTAAACCTTTTTCCTCCAGCAACCGTTTTGCTGACTCTTCTTATTTGGATAACCTTTTCTTGAAATTCTTTTTCTTTTTTTTCTATAGATCTCATTAAAAATCAATAACCTCCCTAACAGCATTTGCTAAAGAGGCAACCCTCCCATGATATTTATATCCACCTCTGTCAAAGACAATGGATTTAATACCCTTTTTTACTGCTCTCTTGGCAACTGTCTCTCCGACTAATTTTGCAACATCTAACGGTTTTACGTCTTTGCACTTTTTCCTCAAATCCTTATCTATACTTGAAGCTGAGCACAATGTAACTCTTGAAACATCATCGATTATTTGAGCATAAATCTCTTTATGGCTTCTGAAGACAGTTAATCTTGGATGTGTAGATGTTCCAGAGAGGTTTCTCCTTATCCTTTTATGTCTAGCAATTCTTTTTATTCTTCTTATATCTTTCATAATCTTAAGCAGCCTCAACAACTCTTCTTTTCTTCTTTATATAAACCAAGTCCTTCCTTTTTATCCCTTGAAGTTTATATGGCTCTACAGGTCTTACTTTCATAATCTGATCGCAGAACCCACCAACATCCTGTTTGTTTATTCCAGAAACTTTTATTTCGCCTTTTGTCACCTCAACATCAATGAACTCTGGTATATCTAGATTCACATCATGCGAATAACCAGCTTTTATAACCAATTTTTTTCCAGATGTAGAAACCCTGTAACCCGGACCATCCGCTTCCAAAATGTAGGAAAAACCTTTTGAAACACCAACGACAGCACTGTTTAAAAGCGATCTGAAAGTTCCATGAAAATTTCTGGAATTTTTCTTTTTACACTCAACAACTATCTTCTTGCCCTCTATCTTAAAAGTAACACCCTTGAAAGTCTCAACTTTCAAAACACCTTTAGGGCCTTTGACTTCAACAAACCCAGCAGACTCTGTAACATCTACACCCATAGGTATATTTATCGCTTTTCTTCCTATTCTGCTCATGTTATAACCGCCACATATTCGCCACCTAAGCCTCTTTTTTGAGCTTCTCGGTCAGGGAGTAAACCTTGAGATGTTGAAATTAAACCTGTACCCAATCCATTCAATACTTTTTTGACCTCATCCTTCTTAAGATAAACCCTTCTGCTTGGCTTGCTCATTCTTTTAAGATTTTGGATTAATGGAATTCTGTCTCCAGAATCTGAAATCGTATATTTCAAATTAACTATCAAAAATTTCTCTGGATGCTTTTCCCCTATAGTCTTAAAACCAACAATCCACCCTTCGGATTTCAAAACAGACAAAATATCTTCTCCGAAATTAAAGTGCGGAATCCTTGTTGAAGCATGACTTCTGTTCCCAGCATTTTTGATTCTTATCAATAAATCTGATATTGGATCTGAATGTGTCACCAGCTTGCCTTCCTTACTCCTGGAATTTCACCATTGTGAGCCATTTCTCTAAAACATATTCTGCAAATTCCAAACATCCTCATAAAAGCTCTCGGTCTACCGCATTTGCTACATCTGTTATAAGCTCTTACAGAGTATTTCTTTTTTCTTTTCTGTTTAGCAATCATTGATTTTTTTGCCATTATCCTTCTTTCTCCTTAAAGGGAAGTCCAATTGATTCCAAAAGAGCTTCACCGTCTTTGTCTTTGTCAGAAGTCGTTACAAAAGTTATAGAAAAACCTCTTATCCTGTTTCCAATCTTATCAAAAGGGATTTCTGGAAAAACAGACTGTTCTTTCAAGGAAACAGTTAGATTCCCATGTCCATCCATTTTTCTTTCTAATCCACGAAAATCTCTAATTCTAGGAATGACTATAGATATCAATCTTTCTACAAAATTATCCATCATCTTTCCACGAAGAGTCACTTTTGCCCCTATTGGCTGACCCTCTCTCAGTTTGAAACCAGCAACAGAATTTCTAGCCTTTGTAATAACTGGCTTTTGGCCAGTTATTATTTCTAAATGCTCTAAAACAGGATTCAAAAGTTTTTTATCTGCAGATGCTTCACCAACACCAACATTTACAACAACCTTCTCCAAAGAAGGGAGAGACATAACATTCTCCCTTCCAAGTTTAGATTTCAAATCATCTATCAAATCTACTGTCAATCTCATTAGAAAGTTACTCCTGATTTTTTTGAAAGTCTATTTTTTGTTCCATCTTTTCCAACTTTTATTCCCGTTCTTGTAGCATTTCCCTTTGAGTCAACAGGCATTAAGTTTGAAAGATGTATTGGTCTAGAAATCTCATCTTTCGAACCTTCTCCATCTTCTCCATTCTTTTTTCTGTGTCTGACCAATAAACCAAGCCCCTTAACAATTGCTCTTTCTCCCTTGATCAAAGAAACTTCACCTTCTCTTCCAGAATCGTTTCCTGCAATAACTTTAACCTTGTCTCCAACTTTTACTCTTTTAACCATCACAGAACCTCCGGTGCCAAAGAGATAATCTTTGCAAAAAGTTTATGCCTCAATTCCCTTCCAACTGGACCAAATATTCTTGTTCCTCTAGGGGTTCCATCTTCATTCAAAATGACACATGCATTGTCATCGAATCTAATATTGCTTCCATCATTTCTCCTTGACTTTGCAACAGTCCTGACAACAACAGCTCTTACTATTTGTTTCTTTTTAACCATTCCTTCAGGAAGAGCAGATTTTACAGAACACACAATCATGTCTCCGATTTTTGCATACCTTTTCCTTGTTCCTCCAAGAACTCGAATGCATTGAAGTCTCCTAGCACCTGAATTATCAGCACAATTTAAAATACTTTCTTGCTGAATCATTTTTTTCCCTCAAGTATTTTGTTGATCTTAAAACTTTTTCTTTTTGAAACAGGAATACAAGAAACTATCTCAACAAAATCACCTACTTTTGAAGATGATTTCTCATCATGAACCAAATATTTTTTAGACCTAAGCAATCTCTTTTTAAATTTAGGATGAACGGTTTGTCTTGTGACCAAAACCTTGACACTTTTTTCTCCACTTACGTTTATTACTTTGCCTTGTAATTTTTGTCTTGTCATCCTGAACTTCTCCCGAGTAAAGTTTTTGCTCTTGCAATTCTTTTCTTTAAAGATCTTATTTTTCCTGCAGGGGCTGTTCCCGATCTAGCAGAATCAAAGCGAATCTCCATCAACTCTTTTTTTGCTTTCCTGATCTCTCCTATTAGTTTCGAATCCTTCATAGAAGAAAGCTGTTCAAATTCTTTTTTCTTTATTGCCATGGTTTTCCTTCCCCGCTTTTTAAAGTGATAACACTTACAGGTAAATTTATCTTGTGTCTAACTTTTGACAGTGCTTCCTTTGCCTGTTTGCTAGGAACCCCAGCAACCTCAAAAAGTATTTGTCCTCTTTTAATTCTCGCTTCATATCTTTCGACAGCACCCTTACCTTTACCCATTCTTGCCTCTAAAGGGTGTTTTGTTATTGGCAAATCCGGAAAAACCCTAGTCCACATTTTCGCTTTGTCTCCAATTCTTCTTCTTATCAAAACACGAATAGCTTCAATTTGCCTTGAAGTCATTCTTCCATTTCCATTAGACCTCACGCCAAATTCTCCAAAAGCTAAATTATTGCCTTTTATAGATTTTCCTCTATTTCTACCTCTGAAAGCCTTTAAATATTTCCATCTTTTAGGTTGCAATAAAGGCATCAGTCTTCCTCCTCTCTATGTATCCAAACCTTCACACCAAGTATCCCATATTTTGTCCAGGCTTCTGCAAAGCCAAAATCAACATTTGCTCTCAATGTGTGACGAGGGATAGATCCTTCGGAATATTTCATTGTTCTCGCTATCTCAGCACCATCAACCCTTCCAGCAATTTCTAACTTGCAACCTTTTGCACCAGCAGCAATCGCTGCATCAACAACCTGCTTCATTATTCTTCTTGTCGATTTTCTTGCTTCAAGTTGTCTTCTAACGGAATCAGCAACAACATTTGCATATATGTCAGGATCTCTGATTTCAACAGCTTTTATTGTTATTCTTTGATTTGGCAAAAGGCTTTTTAAGTGTGTTACTGTTGCATCAATCGAAGCACCTTTTTTTCCAATAAGAGCACCAGGTCTTGCTGTATGAACTGCTATTTCGACAACATCAGAACCTCTAGGAGCAACAGTTCTGATGATCTCTACTTTTTGAATTGCTGAATCTTTATGTCTTTTATGTATAACTCTTCTTATGATGTGGTCAGCTTCAATCAATTTTGCATAATCTTTATTTTTGGCTGGGAACCATGTTGCATTCCATCCTCTTCCAGTTCTTGTGGCCTTGTGATAAACCCCTACTCTAAAACCATTAGCATTTATCTTATTACCCATTATCTTCACCTTTACCTAAAATAATTTCCACATTTGTAGTTCTTTTTTTGTATTTATGAGCCATTCCCCTCATAACAGGTCTGAATCTCTTCATAGCAACACCTTTTCCAACATTCACAGTGGAAACAACAAGATTCGCACTTGGCATTTCTAAATTATGTTCAGCATTTGCAATTGCTTCATTAAGCAATTTCAACAAAAGCCTACTTGCTTTGTCATCTTGGCTTGTAAGTCTGATAATTGCATCTGAAACAAAATTTCCTCTAATTCTTTTAGCAGCACGATTAACCATTTCTGGCTTACATCGTAAATTCACACCTCTTGATCTCGGCATAACATTACTCATCGTCTTTCTTACCACCCTTCTTATGACCGCCAAATCTCCTCGTTAAAGCAAACTCACCGAGTTTATGACCAACCATAGATTCATTTACATAGACTTTCTCAAACCTTCTTCCATTATGAACCTCAAAAGTCAAACCAACCATTTCTGGATGAATTGTTGATCTTCTTGACCAAGTTTTAATTGGGTCCCTTGCCCCGCTTGCTTTAGCTTTAACAATCTTTTTAACTAAACTTGGTTCAATATAAGGTGATTTCTTAGCCATTATTTTTTCCTTCTAGACCTCAAGATATGTTTGTCACTAGGTCGACTTCTTCTTGTCTTGGGGCCCCTAGCAACTTTACCCCAAGGAGTTCTTAATATTTTTCCTTTCTGCCTACCTTCACCACCACCATTAGGATGATCACAAGGATTCATAATCATTCCCCTTACAGTTGGCCTCCAACCTTTATGTCTTTTCCTTCCTGCATTTCCCCATTTTTCTAAGTTATGTTCAACATTAGAAAGTCTTCCAATCGTCGCATAGCATGAAAGAGGAACTTTTCTTAACTCTCCGCTTGGGAGTTCAATAAAACCCCAGCCTCCTTCCTTGTTTTTCAAAATCGCAAAACTTCCTGCACTCCTTGCAAGAAGTCCTCCTTGTCCTGGCCTTAATTCAACAGAGTGTATAAAAGATCCTGTTCTTATAGAAGATAAAGGCATAGCATTACCTGGTCTATTTGGAGCCTTTTCTGCAGAAACAACCATCGCACCTGGCTCAAGTCCTGTCGGAGCCAGAATGTAACTCTTCTCCCCATCTAAATAACATATCAAAGCAATGAAAGCTGTTCTGTTTGGATCGTATTCAATTTGAACGACCTTCGCTGGAACATCTCTTTTCTTCCTTCTGAAATCTATCATTCTGTATTTGTTCTTATTTCCACCACCTCTATGTCTTGTAGTTATCCTTCCAAGGTTATTCCTTCCACTATTTTTCTTCTTTCCCTTTACTAAAGATCCGCCGCCGGGTTTATCAGCAAGATGGCTCTTGTCTATTCGAACTATCGACCTTAAAGAAGGTGTTTTTGGTTTATATCTTTTTATCGGCATGATTAACCTGGCTGGAAATGATTCATCAAATCTTCTTCTGAAGAAACCCTAACAATAGCTTTAATTCTTCTAGAAGTTTGTCCAAATGCCACCCCTCCTTTAGATGTTCTCCTGGATCTTTTCTTTCCAGGATTTTTAACAATTCTGACAGATAAAACTTTTTTTATTTTTAATTCTTTTATAACCGCATTTTTAACATCGGTTTTTGTTGCCCTTGGAGAAATCTCGAATGTATAAGAGTTTTCATTCATAGCCAAATCCATTGTCTTTTCAGAAATTATGGGCTTAATTAAAACATCAGATACAGCAATCATTTCCAAATCTCCTCAATTGTTTTTAATGCTTCAGGTGAAATAATTAAATTCCTGTACCTTAACAAGTCTCCAATATTAACTCTCTCTCCTCCATAAAACTTAACATTTTTTACATTTTTAAATGAACGATTTGCAACTTCCTTGGATTCATTGTGTAAAACAAGGGTTTTGCCTTCTACTCCATTTTTTTTCAAAAGAGAAACAGCATTCTTGATTGAAATGCTTTTCCATTTTGGAATTTCAATAAATTTAATCTCACCATCCGAAAGTTTCTTGCTTAAAGCAGACATCAAAGCTTTCCTTCCTGCTTTCTTGTTTATTTTTAATGAAGGGTTTCTTGGATGAGGGCCGTGTATCGTTCCTCCACCAACTCTCTGTCCTGCCGTTATTGCTCCAGCTCTTGCATTACCAGTTCCTTTTTGCCTATATATCTTTTTCGTTGAAGCTCTAACATCAGATCTATTCTTTGAAGATCCAGCTAAATCTTTTCCATTATTAACCTGTACACGATAAGCCAAGCTAACAAGAGAAGGATTCCAATCAGCACCAAAGATGCCTTTAACAAGGTTGATTTTTTTCAACTCTTTTCCAGCCTTGTCATAAAGTGGTGACTTAATTGCCATTTTTGTCTTCCCCCTTCGCTTCTTCTTCAACTGGAGCCTCTTCCTTCACCTCTTCAACTGCTTTCGACTCTTCAACTGGAGCCTCTTCCTTCACCTCTTCAACTGCTTCTTCTATTTTTAAAGTCGGATCTTCTACATCTGAAGGCAATTCATCTTGAGGATATATCCTCACAAGAGAACCACGCCCTCCAGGAACTGACCCTTTTATAGCAACTATGCCATTCTCCATATCCCAATCAATAATTTCAGAATTTCTTTGAACATTAACTGAGTTTCCATATCTTCCAGGCATTTTTTGACCTGGAAAAATTCTTGCAGGACCCATTGCTCCTGCTGATAAAGGCCTTCTTGAAACACCTCTAGCACCATGAGAGCTTGCTCCACCTTTGAAATTGTGTCTTTTCATTACACCAGTGAAACCTTTTCCTTTTGACCTTCCAACAACCGTCACCATTTCTCCAATGTGGAGATAATTGGAAACATCCTCGCCCAACTCAAACTCTGAAGAATCGCTAACTTTTACTTCAGTTAAATTTTTGTAACCTTCTTCTGGATTATTCTTCATCGCTTCTTTCTGGTGTCCCAAACTAGATTTTTTCATCTTTTTAGAAGAAAAAACTTCGTACCCAACCTGCACAGCTTCATAACCATCATTTTCTGATGTTTTTTTACAAATGATTTTCGAAGGAACCATCTCTAATAAAGTTACCCCATTCCTAGAGCCAGAATCACTATTGATGGTTGTCATTCCCATCTTTTTTGCAGCAATGAACAATCTTGAAGTACTCATCTTTTCACACTCACATGTATCCCTTCTGGGAAACGCATATTGACTATTTCAGAAAGATCGTCCTGAACATAATCACTAAATATGACAAGTCTTTTATGAACTCTTAATTCAAACTGTTCTCTAGAATCTTTGTCAACATGAACACTTCTGCATATAGTAAAGATTTTCTTTTTAGTTGGAAAAGGAACTGGACCGCTAACTGTTATGTTCTTGGTTTTCGCCATTCTGGTTAATTCTCCAGCCCAATGATCCAAAAGCCTATAGTCATAAGACCTTAAAACCAATTTCAATGAATTTTCTCCTTTAACAACCATAACAATTAAGCAAAATTAGCAAATGTTCTATTTGCTTCAGCCATCCTTAAAACATCAGTTTTTTTCTTGTATGCCCCTCCTCTTTCATGATAACTATCAATAATCTCTTGAGCCAACCTTTCAGCAAACCCTCTTTCTCTTCTGGACCTGGCATAAGTCACTAGCCATCTAATAGCAAGTGACTTTTGTCTTCTTGGCCTAACCTCTACAGGAACCTGGAGGTTTGCTCCTCCTATCCTTTTGCTTTTAACTTCGACTTCAGGAGTTATATTTTTTATAGCCTTGTCTAACACACTCATAGGGTCCTGTTCAGTTGTCTTTTTTACCTTTTCAAGCGCTGTGTAAACAAGCCTTTCAGCAACGGACATCTTTCCGCCTTTCATGACCTTTCTAATAATCCTTGAAACATCCCTGCTTTGATAAACGGTATCCAAAGGAACGTCTCTTACAACAGCTTTATTCTTTCTCATTAGTCTTTCTTCGCTCCGTACAAACTTCTGCTACTTTTTCTCTTTGCAACACCTTCAGTATCTCTCGTACCTCTAACAACTTTATATCTAACACCTGGAAGATCCTTAGGTCTTCCTCCTCTAACCAAAACAATATGGTGCTCTTGTAAATTATGACCTTCGCCAGGAATGTAAGCTGTTAACTCAGCTCCATTTGAAAGCCTGACCCTGCAAACTTTCCTTAAAGCAGAATTTGGTTTCTTTGGAGTAACTGTCATGACACGCAAAACAACGCCTCTTTTAAAAGGATTTCCCCCTAGCAAAGGAGCTCCTGAACGTCTCTTTAATCTCTTTCTGTCTTTCCTAACTAATTGACTAATAGTTGGCATCAATTAACCTCCAAAAAAAATGTGTACACAATCCCTCATTATATTACAGTTTTTAATGAAGTATCCTTGAAAATAGATTTTCTATGTACTAAAGAGCATTGATACAACGTTTACAGATTTCGTCATCGTTATTTTCTTTCACAAAAAGCCAGCATCTAGGGCATTTTGAAAAACTAGATTTTGATACAGAAATAACGATTTTTTCTTGCTTGCTTGAGAAAGGGTGAATTTCATCTCTGTACTCGCTTAACAAACTGACAGTTACTCCGCTTACATTAAATATTGAAGCTAAATGTTCCCTGTTTTTATCAAGAAGATCTTTCTCTTCAGCATCGACATAACAAGTTATCCAAGACTCCAAAGGCTGTCCTACTACACCTTCCTCTTTTGCACTTTCTAATGATTTCTGAACCTCTTTGTTGATTTCGAAAACTATATTAGAGATATATTTTTCTGGATTGGAATTTGCTAAACTCTTTTGAGAAGAATCTAAATCTATCAAATGCACAGATGAAGATGATGACATCTTTCCCTTCCAAGAATGCCAAGCTTCCTCTGTAGTGAATGGAAGAATTGGAGAAATCCAGAGAAGCATCCTTTCAAGGATAACTGAACTTACTTTGAGAGCAGCATTCCTTGAATTACTTTTTTCCTTTTCAGCATAAACTCTGTCTTTTATTGCATTTAAATAACCTGATGAAAGCTCTCCAACAAACAAACCTATATCTTCTGAAAGGCCATGAAGGTCGTAACTTTCTAGAAACTTAGACCATTTTTCTTCCCGTTTGAAAAAAGTTGCTAAAGCCCATTTGTCATAGTCGTTAAGAACGATATCTTTTGGATATTCGAAACCGTTCAATATGCCAAGCAAAAACCTGATAGTATTCCTGATTTTTCTATATCTTCCACTGACTTTTACCAAAACATCTTTTCCAGCTTTAACCGGTGAAGAAAAATCAGCGCTAACAGACCAAAGTCTAAGTATGTCAGCACCCAGGTCATTGCAAACAGCGAGAGGGTCAACAACATTCCCAACACTCTTGCTCATTTTTAAACCTTTTTCATCGACAACAAAAGCATGGGTCAAACAACTTTCAAATGGAAGAGAGCCTGTTCCTGAAACTGCAGGTATGCAAGATAGTTGGAACCAGCCTCTGTACTGATCATCTCCTTCAAGATAAAGATCGGCTGGATACTTGAGACCCCTGTTCATAACAACGGATCTATGACTTGAACCGGATTCAAACCATACATCAAATATATCATTGAGTTTTCTCAATTTCTTTCCTTTAAATTTTTTAGGCCTTACTGAATCTGGAGCCAATTCTTCAGCACTGTAATCATCTTCAAACCAAATCCCACTTCCCTTTTCTTCAACTAAATCTCTTATATGTGAAACGGTTTTTGAATCACATAAAACCTCTCCTGTTTCAGGATCTTCAAATGCAGGTATAGCTATACCCCAATGTCTCTGCCTGCTTATACACCAATCAGGTCTTCCTTCAAGCATGTTGTTCATTCGAATCTGTCCCCATTCCGGAACCCATCTCCCTTCAGAAACAAGATTCAAAACAGAATTTCTCAGCGTGCTTTTTCCTAGAGGCTTGTCCATTTTGACAAACCATTGTGGTGTTGCCCTATAGATAATTGGCTTTTTTGTTCTCCAGCAATGAGCAACACTATGAGTTATGACCCCTTTCCAAAGAAGTTCTTCTTTTTGATTTAAAAATTCAAGTATTTTTTCTTGAGCCTTAAAAACATGCATGCCGCACAGTTCTGAAATTTCTGAACCAAGTTGATCAACACCGACTTCCTTTGAGAAGGCTTCCTTGCTGTAATACCTGCCTTTTGAATCAACAGGACAAATTATGTCTAAGCCATGTTGAACTGCAGCTGAAAAATCATCGGGCCCATGTCCTGGAGCAGTATGCACTAAACCAGTACCGTCTTCCATGCTTACATAGTCAGTAGAAACCACAAGCCCTTCGGACTTAATGAAAGGAAGCTCGTATTTCAACTTCAGCAAATCTTTACCTTTCAAACTTAGAACTTTCTTTCCGAATTCGATTTTCTCGTTCCAGTTTTCTTCAAGTTTCGAGCCTAAAACAATGAACCTTTCTCCATAAACATAGATGCCGTAATCTTCTTTCTCATTTATTGCTACAGCAACATTGCTTGGCAAGGTCCATGGTGTCGTAGTCCATATCACCAAACCCAAATCTCCTGTAACTTTTTGTTTTATCTTTTTTGAAATACTTGAATCTTTGACCTTGAAAAACACAGCTATTGACGGATCTTCGATATCTTGGTATTCAAGTTCAGCTTCAGCCAAAGCTGATTCAGCAGCCCAACTCCAATGAACTGGTTTTGAAGATCTTTCCACGATACCTTTTTCCAACATAAGCCTAAAGGTCTCTAGAACACCGGCTTCATACTCGGGGTTTGTTGTAAGGTAAGGATTGTCCCATTCAGCCAAGACTCCAAGTCTTTGGAATTGCCCTTTTTGTCTTTCCATGTACTTCATTGCTAAGTAATAGCATTTCATCCTGAATTTTGAGATT
>CAYFJE010000025.1:0-12802 GCA_964343345.1 uncultured bacterium | reverse complement strand
TTATTAAAAACAGATCAGAAAAAAATATGAATTTTGAAATAGATGCAACTGTCTTATTCTGTTTTGAACTTTCTTTGTCAGATGAATTTTTAGAAGCAGAAAAGCCTAAGAGATTGTTTTATAGAGATTTGGATATAAATTGTGAATACAACACTTATAAAAACAAAGGATTACCTCCGGGACCAATTTCCGCTCCTGGTTTTTCAAGCTTGAATGCGGCAATTAGTCCTGGAAAACATAGATATTATTTTTATGTTCTTGAAAAAGATGGTGTCAATCATTACTTCTCTGAGACTTATGATGAACACTTAGGCTATATAAAATTACTGAGAGGAGATTTTCAAGATGATTCGTAAGCCAGTGTTTTTTTCTGAAAAGGTAGAAGACATAAAGATAAGTCAATTAAAAAAATATAAAGCGATTCTTCTTGATGTTGATAATACTCTTTTAAAACACCACGAGAAGTCAATTTCTGCAAAAAAGAAAAAATGGATTTTGTCTTTGCAAAAAAACAATGTGAAGATAGCGCTTGCTTCAAACACCTCCAAACAAAGAGCTCGGGATTTGTCAAAAATGCTGAATCTTGAAGTTTTCGTTGCCTATAAGCCTTTCCCTTTTTCTATATCAAGATGGATTCAAAAAAATGATTTTAAAAAAAACGATGTCTTGATGATTGGGGATCAAATTTTTACAGACCATTTGGCTGCAATTTTTTCAAAAATCGATTCTGTTTTGGTGAAGCCTATGACAAAAAGAGATTTTATTGTAACGAGATTAGTTTCTAGAAGGTTGGAGAAAATAATCTACAATCTATGGTCCAAATGAAAATTGATGGAAAAGAAATTTCTTCATTGGTAAGGAATGAAGTCAAGCAAAAGGTTTTATCTTTGGGTAAAGATGTAACTTTAGCAGTTCTTCTTGTTGGGGATGACCCTGCCAGTTCTATATATGTGAATGCTAAAGAAAGAGCTGCTGCTGAAGTTGGAATTAAATCTGTAGTTAAAAGACTTCCATCTTCTTCAACACAGAATGAAGTTGAGGAAATCGTTGCTGATTGGAGTTCTGATTCCGGAATTGACGGAATACTTGTTCAAATGCCTCTTCCATCACATTTAAATTCAGATGAAGTTATAAGAAAAATTCCACCATCTAAAGATGTTGATGGGTTAACCCCTTCTAGTCTTGGATCTTTGATCAGAAAAGAAAATATTATTGCAGCCTGTACTCCAAAAGGATGTATGAGGCTTTTGGAGGATTCAGGATGTGACTTGAATGGGAAGAATGCAATCGTCGTTGGAAGAAGTATTCTTGTAGGTTTTCCTATGTTTGTTTTGCTAACTCATGCAAATGCAACTGTCACCCTTGCTCACAGTAAAACTAGTTTTTTGAAAGAAAAAATAAAAGAGTCCGATGTTGTTATTGCTGCAACAGGTATGCCTGGTTTAATAAAAGGAGAATGGATCAAAAAGGGAGCTTATGTTCTTGATGTTGGCATTACTCGAACAAGTAAAGGGCTTGTTGGTGATGTCGAGTATGAAGAAGCTAGCAAGTTTGCAAAAGCTATAACTCCTGTTCCAGGAGGGGTTGGGCCTATGACTGTGGCTATGCTTTTGGAAAATGTTGTTGTTTTGGCCTCTGTTAAAAAGTGAATTTTATAAATTTTTTTCAATTATTTCTTTTTGTTTTATCTCCAAGTTTTTCATCAAATGAAGTCAATTATGTCGAAGGTGTTTCTGTGGAGGCAACTGGAAATGTTATTTTTGAAACAGAGGACATTGTAATTCTTTCAGAATCAATAAATTTTAGTTTTGATTATTCCAATATTTCTTCAGAATCTTTTACGGAAATATCTTCAGGAAACCTTTTGTTTTCTTTGATTGGATTTGATGGAAAATTTAATACGGTTGAAAATTCTATAGAGAGATTAGTTTCTAATGATTTCGAATTAAAAATTAAATCAGAAGACCCTTTGTCTCCAGATTGGATATTCAAAGGAGAAGATTTTTTATATGAAGGCCAAAAATGGATTTTTTCGAACGTAAGTTTTGGGAACTGGGAGCCTTTGCCAGATTCAGGTTTCTTTATTAGTGCAAAAAAATGCATTCTTCAAAAGATTGAAAGTGATTTGTATGAATTGAATTTTCAAGATGTTGACTTTTATATACTTTCTAAAAAAGTCTTTTCTTTGAAGTCAATGAAAAGAGAATTTCATTCTAGGGATGATTTTAGCAACATCTTAACTTTTGTACCTGTTTTACAAAACCATGAGAGTGAGGGTTTGATCCTTGGTTTCAGATTAACAGATTTTGGAGCATTTGGTGGATTGCTTTCAAGTTCACTTACAACTACCGAAGCTGGGAAAACGGAATTGTTTATCGATGGTAAATTGCCGATAGGTCAAAATGCATCTTTTTCACTTGGTCTTGGATCTGTTTTTGAAGTCGATAAGTCAGGAAATGGGTATTGGGTATCTGCATCTCCTTCTTATATCTTGAGTAACTTTTTTGAAAACGGAAATGAAATATTTAACATCACTCTCAACAGCGGTAGATTTTCTGTAAATGACAGTGTTCTTTTCAATATGTCAGGTGGTAGTTTATCATTTAAGAAAGAGTTTGGTGACTTGGTTTTTCAGTCGAATTTTTCTGACTTTTCTGGAAATCGAAAGAGTTATGAATCGTTTGGAGCAAATTTCCGATTTAGAAAGAGTTATAAAAAATCAACTTTTATTTTTGGTATAGGTAAAAGAGATGTTAAAGGATTTCATCCAATTCCATCGAGGCAGGATTTTTCTTGGGAAGGGCCTTCTCTTTCTTCTTTCGTGAATTTTTCAGAAGGGTGGGCTTTTGCAACAAAATCTGAGTGGGACATCAATAATAGAGATTTTGTTACAAATGAAATTTCTTTAATCAAATCATTTAATGGTATTGCTTTAAATTTAGGTTTTGAAACGGAAGAGAAATTGTTTTCTTTTTCTTTTGATCTTTTATCTTTTTAATTTTTGTCCTATAAGAATAATTGGCCCCATTGGGAATAGTTCTTTTGAATACACTACCTTTAATCCCAGATTGTTCATAAGTTCTTTTATTTCATTGATTCTTGGAAATGTTTTTACAGAGTCTTTTAAGTAAAAATACGATTCTTTTGGAGCTTTAAAAAAAGGTGCTAGGAAAGGCATGATCGACATCCATAAATTAAATAAAAATCTTTTGATTTTTCCTTCAGGCTCTGCAACATCAAGACATCCCCAAAAACCATTTTCATTCAAGCAATTAATATGATTTTCTACTGTTTTTTTTATATTCGGTATATTCCTAATTCCAAAACTAATAGTGATTGCATCTAGATTTTTTATTTTTGGTCTTGAAGCATCATCTTCAAAAAATTTAATTTCAAGATTGTTTTTTAGAGATCTTTTTTTTGCTATTTTTAGCATATTGATGGAAAGGTCGCTTGCAAAAACTTCCATTTCTCCTTTCGCAAGCATCATGGCTATGTCTCCAGTTCCTGTTGCAACATCAAGAACTTTGGAGCCTTTTTTCAAATTTAATTCCTGAACTAGTTTTTTTTGCCATATTTTATAAAGGCCAAAAGTTATAACTTTATTCATCAAATCGTACTTTGGAGCCAGTTTTTCAAACATTTCTACGGAATGATTGCTTTTCATAACCAATTATCTTATTAAAAATATTATGATTTACTAAATTTCTTATGGAACAAAAAGAAACAACAAGAAGAGGATTCATCGGTCTTTTAGTTCTGGCTTATTCTTCGATAGCACTTTATGTTGGGGGTGCCTTGGTCTCTTTTTTAAGGTTTTTATTTCCCTATGCAATCTATGAACCTCCTCAGAAATTTAAAGTTGGAAAACCTGAAGATTATCCTGAAGGAACAATTACACTAATAACTGGAAGAGGTCTTTGGATAGGTAGTTACAAGGAAGGTTTTGCAGGAATTATTGCAAAATGTACCCATTTAGGTTGTAAACCTAATTGGTTTCCATTAAAGCAAGGACCTTTTGGTCAGGGTATTTTTGAATGTCCATGCCATGGGAGCAAATACGATAAGTATGCTAGAAATTTTGCTGGACCAGCACCATTTCCCCTTAGGAGAGCAACTCTTTCACTGGCTCCTGATGGCAGGCTTGAGGTCGATAAGACGATAGTTTTGGAACCGAAGGTCAAAATTGAAGATGGGAAAGAGTTAGATGAAACAAAACTTGAAGGTTTTTTCTTAAAAATATAAATGCGTAGAAAAATAAATATTCCAGACCCTTTAGAAATATTGAACAATATTGTCGTTTCTGTTTTAAGTTATCTAAGTAAATCTAAGATTGGTTCATCTTGGAAAAAATTTTTAGACTGGCTCGTTGATACTGAGGTTTATAGGGGTGCTTATACACTGAGAAGTCCTTTGGATAGTGTTGGTAAAAGAACTACAGTCATGAAGGATAGTTTGTTTTTGCATTTTTGGCCAGTCAAAACACACAGAAACGATCTCAGGATTAGTTATCATCTTGGGATGGGTCTTGCAACAACATGGCTTTTTGTCATACTGACAATAACAGGAGTTTTGTTGATGTTTTACTATAGGCCTAGTGTACCTCAAGCATATTATGACATGGTGGACATCAGGGAAGGGGTTTATCCTTTTGGAATGTTTCTAAGAAATATGCACAGGTGGGCAGCACATGGGATGGTTCTTTTTTCCATCATACATATGTGGAGGGTTTTTAATACAGGTTCCTACAAACCACCAAGGCAATTAAATTGGATATTAGGTGTTATTCTTCTTGTTTTAACTCTCCTTCTGTCTTTTACAGGCTACTTGTTGCCCTGGGACCAATTGTCTCTTTGGGCAATCACTGTTGGACAGCAGATGGGTGCAAATGCTCCGATACTAGGTCATCTAGGTCCATTTTCTCAAGTTACAAATTTGCAAGATGCAGCTTTTGGTTTGGTTGGTGGTACAGAAATAGGTCCAGCTGGACTGATTCGTTTTTATGTTTTGCATGTTTTCTTTTTGCCTTTTGTAACGACGATATTAATAGCATATCATTTTTGGAGAGTCAGGAAAGATGGTTATTCTTTCCCTCAAACTTAAATCATGGAAAAAGAAACTTTAAAACGATTTTTAGAGGCTGAGAAAAAAGAAACAGAGGCATTGAGAAGGAAGTTGCAGAAATTGCAAAATCCTCCACCGGAAGAGGCAATATTTGTTTGGCCGGAAGTAATGAAACAGATATTTACTGGAGGTGTCATTCTTCTTGTTTTACTCACTGTTGCTTCGATTGTTTTTGATGCCCCTCTTGAAGAAATAGCTGATAGAAGCCATACTCCCAATCCCTCCAAGGCTCCTTGGTACTTTGTTGGGCTACAAGAACTTTTAGTTTATTTTGATCCTTGGCTTGCAGGGGTTGTTCTTCCAACAATGATAATGGTTGGGCTTATGCTTATTCCGTATATAGATGTAAATTTAAAAGGCATTGGAAGGTTTGCTCCGAAGGAAAGACCTTTTGCAATTGGTATTTTCAATTTTGGAATGTTTCTTTGGTTTGCTTTAATTGTTTTTGGTCTTTATTTCAGAGGTACAAATTGGGATATATATAATCCTAGCGATTGTTGGCGAGGAGCACAAGAGCCTTTTACATTCAGAGCCTGTCCTGAAAGTTCTGGGAATTTGGATGTTATGAATACCACTGATGGATCTTTAATATCTAATGAAAAAGGCGAAAGTTATCCAAGTGGTGCAATTTTTCATTTGGAAACAACAACTGAAGATGGGAGTTTTACTACTGTTGATTATTTATGGAAAAATGGAAAATGGGAAGAGATGATTCCCCCTAAAAAATTACCCTTGGCTTGGACCCCTTTCAAAGACGAGTCGGGAAATCCTTATGCACCTGATCATCCGTATCACATGGTTCTAGGTTTATTGATACTCGGGGTTTGGTTTGGTACATTTATAGTTGTGCCTGCATTGCTGAATCCAATTTTCTTTTATAGGTTAGGTCCTTGGAGATATGTTACTGCTATGTTTTTTACGGCATCTATATTTGGGGTTGTTGGGAAGATGGTATGGCAATTAGTATTCGGAATTAAATATATTCTTGTCACACCGTGGTTGAATATATGAAAAAGCCTTGGATGGATTGGGATTTAGACGAAAGGGTTGATTTCCTTTTCACAGCCATGAGTGTTTTGCTCTTCCTGCTGACTGGATGGGTTCTTTTCAAAGAATTTACTCCTGAATATAAGAAATTTCAAGATGAAGCTTATTTAGAACTCGCAGAGCATGCTGAAGAAGCTGGTGATTATGATTTGGCTGATTATTGGTTGAAAGGATCTGAGAAAGGGATAAGACAGCAGTTTTTGGTCAATAACGAGGTTGAAAGATGTGTTACATGTCATGTTGATGATGCAGGTATAGAGAAATGGCATTTAGAGAATGTAAATGAGAGATTTCCAACTTCTTTTTATGGCTGTACAGTATGTCATGGTGGTGAGATGTTGGCTTTGACTGAACACCAGGCTCATCATGGACTTAAAGCAACTAGGGAGGATATGGAAAAAAATATATGGTCTTCTTCGGAGGATAATGCAAAACCCATGGTTGATTTTTGGACAAGGCTTCAGGAAATAAGCCCACCTATCGACAATCCTACGATTCAAGCTCATCCTGATTATAGAGATGTTAATGTTACAGGAGAGCAACTTCAGTACATGACTTCAGCATTTTGTTTAACATGTCATTCTCCAGAATCGGCACTTGTGGAGATTTTTGAAGACGATTATAAGATTATTGATTCGAATCAAGAGAATATTGACACGTTAACAAGTTATATAGATGAGAGGAATTCAGAAAAAATATTGAATTTTATCTCATCTGGAAATGTGTCAAAATCTGATATGCAGACAGCAGTTGGAAATGTCGACCAGGAAACAATTCGTTTAACCTTGGTTGATTATGAAGATAGAGGATATATTAAAGACTGGGCGGCCCTTCATGCTTACAGCGAAAGATCTTGGTGGCATATTAACAGATGGAGAAATTCCAAGTTTAAGACTTTTGAAGTTGTAAAAGAGCAAGCGGATTACATAAATGGAAGTGAAGAGTATAAGGCAAATTGCAAAACATGTCATACAACCGGATACAACAAGGCTACAAATACTTATATAGAAGAAGGTGTAACATGTGAATCCTGCCACGGTCCAGGTCAGATTTTCAGTGCATTGATGACTTTGGAGGTTGTGAATGTCCCTGGCGGCACTCATAGTTTTCAAGCTTATGGTGCTTCTTTGGCATCAATTAACGATGCTAGAAATAATATGTGTGCTTCCTGTCATACTCCGAACCGTCATGAGTTAAGGCCAAATGATGTAAATGGTGAGCCAAAAAGAATGAATACAAGACGTTATGAATCGATGCTTCACTTTGAAGATCAGGATTCTGAATAATTTTCCAAAAATCTTCCAATTTGGGTTTTATTTTTTTTCAGGTAGAATAAAAGGGAGCACTCCCTCAAGTGCTTTAGCCCTTATAAATATTTAATAGGAGGTTTATACCTTATGAATTTTATGGAAATGGAATGGGTTAAATTGCTAACCTATATGGTAGCGGGCATAATTTTACGTATGGGCTGGGACTGGTTAGTCGATGGCAAAACGTTAATGCTTGCGTGGGATGGATTTAGGAAAGCACTTAAAGACTGGCGAACTTTCGCAATGGGTCTCGGTGCTTGGTTGTTTGTAAACAGTGCTTCTGCTGGATTTGAAGGAACTATGACTTCAGATGCCATTAGTGCATTTATGCCTTATGCTGCTGGTGCTGTTGCTGCTGCTGGATTGGTTCTCTTCTTGGGAGTTATGAAAGGTATTTGGGCAGGAAAAGCAAATATGAAGACAGTCAGTGATTGGCTTGCTTCTCCGTTAAAGAGGGCTCCTGAGCTTCTCGCAACGGCAGCTGGTGCTGGTGTTATTCTCTGGATTTGGGGAAAGATTATGCCAAGCATTCCTTTCAATATGCCTGAAATGAGATGGACACAGGGATTGGGAATGTTTAACATGCCTAATGTAGGCGGTATGGTTTCTGGAACTCCATCTGATTGGCTTTTTGGATCAATTTCTTTGATCTTGATTGGTATACCAGTGGTAATGATGATTATCCATGCTGATGGCGAAGGTGAAGATTTTGTTAACTCTTTCACAAGCGCTATTAAAAGATATCCTGTACTTGTCAAAAAATGGAAGGCAAATCTTTCATGGGCAATAGGTGTTTCACTTCTTGCTTGGGCAGCTGGTGCGATATCTGCTGCTTTCATGGCAGTCGGCGGCGGTAGTTTTGTCGGTGATGTAATGCAATTATTTGCAAATGCTATCCAGATTGCAACAATGATTGGTGTAGCCGCTTCCCTTTACGGGCTTAAAGCTGCTCACGGTAAAAAATAGTAACTTTAATTAGTTAGTATTTATTTAGATTGATATCTAAACCCCCCTTGGAAACGAGGGGGGTGTTATTTTATTTTCTTAAACTATTTAACAAGTTTGAGAAAACTTTTACACCATCAGAGCTTCCAAGCAGTGCTTTGGATGCTCTTTCAGGATGAGGCATCATGCCCAAGACATTACCTTTTTTATTAAGAAGTCCTGCTATATTATCTACAGATCCATTAACATCTTCTTTGTATCTGTAAATAATTTGTTTGTTTTCGGTAAGTTTTTCAAGCAAGGTCTGATCTCCATACCAATTCCCTTCCATATGTGCAATAGGTATATTTAATTCTTCTTGATTTTCTGGGCCATTCCATGGGCCATCCAAACATTCATCTTTTATTAGTGTGGTCCAATCGCAAATAAAAGAACTCGTTTTATTTATCCTCATTGCACCAGGGAGAAGTCCTGATTCGATCAGTATTTGAAACCCATTGCATATTCCGACAACAGGGCCGTTCTTTTCTGCATGTTCCTTTATAGATTCCATGATTGGTGAAAATTTTGCTATTGCACCACTTCTAAGATAGTCTCCATAAGAAAAACCACCAGGTAAAAAAACAAGATCAACATCTCCTAATTGATTATCGCCATGCCAAATCCATTTTGGGGAAAAACCTAATTCAGACATGAATCTGAATGCATCTTTGTCACAATTGCTACCTGGAAAAACTACAACTCCAACTTTCATTAACTTTCTTTAACTATGCATCTGTGGACAACAGGGTTGGAAAGAACTTCTTTTGCGATTTTTTCACCTTCTTTCAAAGCTTCTTCTTTGCCAAGATTTGGAAACTCAACTTCAAACCATTTCCCAACTTGAAGATCGTCTATTTGAGCACCGCTTTTTATCAGCGCTCTTCTTATAGTCCTTGCTTCTGGGTCTAAGGTTCCTTTTCTGACTGTTACAACTATTTGTATTTTTGTCATAGTTGATCTTGGAGTCTTTTAAGGACCTCTCTGTAGCCAACAAGAAGATCTCCAGTATCGTCTCTGAAGAGGTCTTTGTCGTAGCTTTCAAGAGTTTCTGGATCCCAGAGTCTCATTGTGTCAGGGCTGATTTCATCAGCAAGGATGATTTCACCATCAGAAGTTTTTCCAAACTCAAGTTTGTAGTCAACAAGAATGAAACCTATTTTCAAAAATAATTCTTTCATAAGCTCATTGATTTTCAAGGTTTGCTCTCTAACATGTTCCAATTGTTCCTTGTTGATTAATTCAAGGGCAAGTGCTGAGTCTTCAGTTATCTGAGGGTCATCAAGTTCATCTTCTTTCAAGTAAAGTTCGAAAAGGCATGGTTTGAAAGTGATGTTTTTTGGAGCTGCATATCTTCTGCAGAACGATCCTGCAGATCTGTTTCTTACAACAACTTCAAGTTTCAGTATTGTTACTGCCTTAACTCTGTCAGATCTTTCATCGATATTTTCGACAAAATGAGTTTTGATGCCATTTTTTTCAAGATATCCGAACATTATTTCCGATATCTTTCTGTTCAATAAACCTTTTCCGTCAAACTCATTTTTCTTTTTTGCGTTGAATGCAGTCGCGCTATCTTTGAATTTTTGGATTAAGGTGCCTTCTACACCATCATCGAAAAGTATCTTTGCTTTTCCTTCATACATTTTTTTCATTGTTTTACTCCTTTACTCTTTTTAAAATTTCTGATGAATGTTTTAGGTATTTATCAGTTGCGAATATTTTATTAATATCTTCTTCATTTATCAAGTTTTTTATACGATTATCCGCCTGTAATAATTCTTTGAAGTTTCCACCTTCTTTCGCTTTGAAGGCTAGTTCTTGTATTATGGAATAAGCATCTTCTCTAGACAACCCTTTTTCAACCATTTTCAGCAATGCTGCCTGTGTGAAAAGTATTCCTCCCCCCTGGTTCATGTTCTTCTCAATATTTTTTTCATAAACATTCAAACCTCTTGCAACAATTGAAGCTCTTTCCAACATGTACTGTAGTGTTGCGGTTGCTGTTGGAAGGATGAATCTTTCAGTTGAAGAGTGAGAGATGTCTCTTTCATGCCAAAGTGCTACATTTTCCATTGCTGTTTGACTCAAGCCTCTCAAGAGTCTTGCGAGCCCTGTAAGTCTTTCGCATACGATTGGGTTTCTTTTGTGAGGCATTGCACTTGATCCTTTTTGCCCGGTTGTAAAAGGCTCTTCCGCTTCAGAAAGCTCAGTTCTTTGAAGATGTCTTATCTCTATTGCAAATTGTTCGATGTTTGAAGAGCAGACTGCAATTGTTGTAAGAAGTTCAGCTTGTCTGTCCCTTGAAACTATCTGTGACGGAACAGTTTCAGGTTTTAGTCCAACTTGATCCAATGTGTCTTTTTCGTATTTGGGAGAATAGAAAGCATAAGTTCCAACCGCGCCTGCAAGCTTTCCAACCGCATTGTTTTCGGTTGCTTTCTGAAGTTTTTCTCTATCTCTTTTCATTGCTGCTGCAAATCTTGCAAACCTCAGCCCAAATGCAATTGGTTCTGCATGCATGCCATGTGTTCTTCCTGCTGAAGGTATATCTATTGTTTTTTCTGCAAGTTCCAAAAGGCTTTCTATGTAATTGTCTAATGATTTGAGCAAAGCCGTATTTGCTGATTTTGTCTGTATTGCAACTCCCGTATCCATGATGTCTGAACTCGTAAGGCCGTGGTGGATGTATTTTCCCTCAGGAGGAAGTTGTTCTCTTAGCATTTCAAGGAATGCAATGACTTCATGTCGAACCTTTTTTTCTATTTCATCCAATCTATCAAGGTTGATGGTTGCACCAACACATTTCTCGGTTGTACCTTTTGGGACATCCCCATTTTTCTCCAATGTCTTTAGCCATGCGAGTTCAACTTCGTACCAAGATTCAAACCTGGCTTCACGTGACCATATTTTTTTCATTTCAGGCAATGTGTATCTAGGAATCATTATTTTCCTCCATTTTTTCTGGTTTTGCAATGTCTTTCATGAGTGCTGATAGTTCTTTCTTTCTTACAAGGCCAACATGCATGAAGTCATTTATTATTGTTGCAGGGGTAGCATCAACACCCAAGATATTTGCTTCCTGCATATCTGATATTATTATGTTTATTATGTCTTGATCTGTTTTGCAGCCGTCAAAAACATTTCTGCTCAGGCCCGTTACTGAATTGAACATTTCAAACAAGTTCTCTTCGCTAGATGGTCTTGAGTCTAGGATCATTAATGCAAACGGCCAGAACTTTTCAGGGTTATGGATGTGAACACATTCTGCAATTTGTGAAAGCACTACATCGTTGTCGGTTCTTATGAAATGCTTGAAAATTATCTTCATGTCATTTTCCAAGGAGAAAAGTTCCTCGTTCTGTTTTGCACAGAATGCGCATGTAAAGCTCGTGAAGAGTATTACTCTATTTTCGCCTTCATCATCTCCAAGCTGTGGCCTTCCTTCCATCAAGACGTCTTTACTGATGTAAACAGGTGTAAGGACAGCTGGCCTGATAACAAACTCATCCCCTTTCTGTCTCAGGTTTCTGGCTATGTCAGCAAACCTGTATGCCTTTGTTATGTTTGAACCAACGGTTACATATGGGCTCCAGGGAATTGATTCGTCAGTCATATAGATTTTCTCTATCTCCAATGTTGGGAAGTAGTTGTTGAGGAAAGATGTTGAGACCTTGTCACAACGCTCTCCACATCTTGGGTCGATGACGATCCTTCCTTTTATAGGGGGATCTATGTCTTTCAACGAGAGCCTTTCTTCTTTTTCGATTGCCTTTGTTATGAGTTCATCAAATTTTTCAAATTCAGCATATCCTCCAATCGGTACATCCTCAACAAGGAAGAAAGGCGTTCCACTTGCACCAATCTCAGAAGCTCTCTTGATGTCATTTTCAACTTTCTTGGTGGCTTGTCCAAAGCGGATGCACATCTCGAATTCAGCCCTGTTTGCGCCAATTGAGCTTGCAATGTTCACGAAGGCAGCTTCACTTTGGGCATTGCTTTTGACGATTTCATCATGCATTTCCCAAAAAAGGTCCTGCTTCTCTGCGCAAACTGCCGCTTCTGCCGCTTTCTTTGCATTCGGATGCAGGTCTGTCAAGGGCAGGTGGTTTATCTTCAGGATGACATCGTCACCATATTTTTCTTTTATCTGTGGAAGGACCTCTGTTGCAAACTTTTGGCAATAGAAGCAGTGAAAGTCAATCCACTCTTCTATCACGACAGGCTTTGATGCGGTTAGGAGGAGAAGAAAAAGAAATCTCTTTATCAGTTTCATAGATTTAACTTTATTAATAAAGTTATTCTATATCCAGACGTCGTTCTCTGCCGTGAGGTTT
>CAYFJE010000024.1:0-12830 GCA_964343345.1 uncultured bacterium | reverse complement strand
TAAGATTCATGCTGATTTGTGATTTTTTGTATTCGTCAATAACCCAGCCGATAGCCTTTACATGATCAAATTTTCCATCCTTAAAGACGGGGCCTGACGGTTTTTCTTTGTTTATCTGCAGGCTTTTATACCTTTCTTCAAGGTTTTTTCCATATTTGTTTTTGTAATGTTCAGAAAGTTCTTCAAAGCTATCTGCAACATAGTCGTCATTGCCGGATGGATGCCTGCCATCCTCAGGAAAGTTTATTACTTTCCCTTTGTAATAAAAAGGTTCAGTGTTCCCTTCTCTTTTCCATCTCCCTCTTTCCCTAAGTTCGTAAGCAATGTCATTTGCATATTTTCTGTCTGTTGTGTTTAGGTTTATGTTCCATGCAATAAGGAATTCTCTGGCTCCAACAGCTGTTGATCCTGATTTTTCATTAAATGAAAAAGGTCCATAGTCAGGCTTCCATTCAGGTTTTGAAAGTCTGTCTTTTAATCCTTCATATTCGCCTTGTCTTACATTAGCAAGGTTTGATCTTTCTTTTGATTTTGCAGCTTCTTCGTAAAGGTAAATTGGTATTTTTAATTCTTCTCCAATTCTTTGTCCAACTTCATTTGCAATACAAACACAATCTTTCATAGATATTCCATCAACAGGAACAAAAGGACAAACATCAGTCGCTCCCATCCTTGGATGTGCACCTGAATGATTTCTCATGTCTATAATTTCACTTGCTTTTTTTACAGCGAGGAAGGCAGCTTCTTTTACAGCTTCAGGATTCCCAACAAATGTAACAACTGTTCTGTTTGTGTCTAAACCTACATCAACATCTTTTAAACTAATACCATTCACGGACTTTATGACCGATGTGATTTCTTTTATTTTCTTTTTGTCACGTCCTTCTGAAAAGTTAGGAACGCATTCAACAAGTCCCGATTGATTAGACATTATTTCTTGCTAGGTTGAAAGACCTTCAGCCCCTATATAGACTGATTTTGGTCTCATGATTCGATTGTCTTTTTTTTGTTCTAAAACATGAGCACACCATCCAGCTATTCTTGCCATTGCAAAAACAGGGGTGTAAAGATCGGAATCTATACCCATTGAGTAGTAAAGACTTGCGGAGTAGAAGTCAACATTTGCTTCAAGACCTTTTCTTTCTTTAAGTACTTTTCTCATTTTGTCACTCATTCGAAGCCATTTTTCATCGGCACCTTGTCCTGTCATGCTCTCAAGCATGTCTCTTAAAACAATTGCTCTGGGGTCTAAAACCTTATAGACCCTATGACCAAACCCCATTATTCTTTCTTTTTTTTCAAAGCATTCTTCAATGAAATTTTCAACATTTTCCTCTTCTCCTATCGAGAGGAGCATGTCCATTACACGTGTATTTGCTCCTCCATGCCAAGGACCTTTTAGACTTCCTATTGCTGAAGTTATTGCTGAATGCATGTCAGACATGGAAGAGGCTGTTGCTCTCGCAGTAAAGGTGCTTGCATTGAATCCGTGGTCTGCATGCAGAGTTAAACAAGCATCAAAAATTCTGACCATGTTTTTGTTAGGCTCTCCATTTCTGATTGACCTCATAAAATGGGTTGCAGTATCATCGTCAAGGTTGTTTGGAGAAATATTTCTCCCATTTCTGATATCGTTGAATGCTGCAACAACTGTTGTTACTTGGCCTATAAGCCTTAGGGCTTTTCTGTGATTTGCTTCAGGAGAATCGTCTTCGGATTCTGGATCTAATGCTCCAATCATACTGATTGCAGTTCTTAAAGCAGCCATTGGATCGGACTCAATGCAGGAATGAAGTGTTGCAATGACTTGGTTTGGAATGATTCTAGAAACAGCTAGTTGAGCTCTCATCGCCTCTCTTTCTTCAGCAGAAGGTAACTTTCCGTTAAGGAGAAGACAAACAACATCTTCAAATGTTTTGTTTTTTGCTAAATCACCAACTTGATAACCGGAATAAACTAGTTCTCCTTTAAGGCCATCAACTCTTGATAAACTTGTCTCTGTTACAAGTATTCCGTCTAGCCCAGGATTAGTTTTACTCACAATTATTTAAGATTGTAAATCTAGAATAGTAAAAATGGAATATGACATTGTCATCATTGGAGGGGGAATCTTAGGGCTTTCTGTTGCTAATGAAATTTTGGAAAGGAACAAAAATGTTAAATTGGCAATTTTCGAAAAAGAAGATTTTCTAGCCAAACATCAAACTGGAAGAAATAGTGGAGTTGTACATTCAGGTATTTATTATGATCCCGAATCAATCAAATCCGATTGCTGTATCAAAGGCGGTTTTCAATTAAAAAAATATTGTGAAAAAAACAAAATGCCTCTTAAAAAAATCGGCAAAATGATTATTGCAAACAGTGAAGATGAATTAGAAAGTCTCTATTTTTTAAAACAGAGAGCTGAAGTGCTTCAATTGAAGCACAGAATGCTTGATACGGTTGGATGCAAGGATGTAGAGCCTTTGGCACATTGCATAGAAGCTCTTTATCTGCCGGATGTTTGTATAACTGATTATTCAGCAATAGCTCAATCTATAAAAGAAAAAATTCAATCTTCAGGAGGAGATTTCTTTTTTTCTTCACCTGTTGAAAAAGTCGAGTGTGATGTCGATCATTCTTATATTTACGTGAAAGATAAAAAATATATTTCAAAAAATGTCATTAATTGTGCAGGGGTTTATGCCGATAGTTTTTTAAGAAGTTTGCACAAAAGGAAAATCAGGATTATTCCTTTCAAGGGTGTTTACTGGAAGACTATAGGTTTGAAGGTGAATACAAATCTTTATCCTGTTCCGAATCTGAAGTTTCCATTTTTAGGTGTTCACTTTACTCCAACAGTTAATGATGAGGTGTTGATTGGCCCAAATGCATTTTTATCGTTAGACAAGGAAGGGTATGGTGATTTTAGTTTTAATTTTAAAGATTTTTTAGACATTTTTTCTTTTTCTGGTTTCTGGAATTTTTCCAGAAGGAACCTAAAGGCTTGTTTGAAGGAGTTGAAGGATTCTTCTAGGAATTCGATATGGAATTCAGCAAAGAGAATGTGTCCATCTCTTGCTTTGGAATCGATTAAATATCATTCATCTGGCATAAGGGCTCAAGCTATAACAAAAGAAGGGGATCTTTGTGATGATTTTATTTTCGTTAATGATGGAAATGTATTAAATGTCGTAAATGCACCAAGCCCTGCAGCAACATCTTCTTTTGAAATTGCCAAACATGTTGTTGATAAAATACATTTATGAAGTTGTTGGTTTTTAGCGATGTTCATACAGATTTTTCTGCTGCTGAAAATCTGGTAAAACTTTCATCTCTTGTTGATGTCGTTTTGGGTGCAGGTGATTTTTGTTCAATGCATGAAAATTTAGAATCAACTATCAAAATCCTGTCAAAAATCAAAAAACCTTTCATTCTTGTTCCTGGAAACAATGAAACAACAGAAGATTTGAAAAATGCTTCAAGCGATTTTCCAAACATTCAAGTGTTGCATGGAAGTGGGATTAATCTAAAAGGTTTTAACTTTTGGGGTTTAGGTGGAGGTGTTCCTGAAACACCTTGGGATTGGTCTTTCGACCTTAGTGAAAGCAAGGCATCTGAAATGCTTCAAGGATGCAAGAGTAATTCGATATTAATTGTACATAGCCCTCCGAAAGGGCATGTTGATGGACTTGATGGGAATCATTTTGGAAGTTTTGCAATTCTTGATTGTGTAAAAAGAAAAAATCCTTCTTGGGTTTTTTGTGGTCATATTCATGAATGCTGGGAAAAAGAATCAATGGTTGGAGAAACAAGAATTTTGAACTGTGGTCCAAAAGGGAGAATCATAGAAGTATGATTTTTCTATTTTTGTATCTTTTTAATCCAATTCAGGATTTTTTAAACAACGAGAACTCTCAACCAAATATAGTTTTCATCATGGCAGATGATTTGGGTTTTGGTCATCTTGGATCTTATGGACAGAAAAAAATAAGAACTCCAAATTTAGATATTCTTGCTGAAGAAGGGCTTAGGTTTACGCAATTTTATTCTGGGTCTACTGTTTGTGGTCCTGCCAGAAGCACTTTGATGACTGGATATCATACAGGCCATACTTCTGTCAGAGGAAATACTGGAGGGATACCTCTTCTTGATGAAGATATCACAATAGCTGAGATACTGAAACCAAAAGGATATATTTCAGGAATGTTTGGAAAATGGGGTTTAGGTGATTTTGATACACCCGGAACTCCTGACAAACAAGGTTTTGATGAATATTTTGGGTATCTTCATCAAGTTCATGCTCATTTTTATTATCATGAATACCTCTGGGATAATGGAAAAAAATTTTTCTTGGATGGAAACGAAGATGGGAATAGAGCTCAATATACTCATGATTTAATTACAGGGAGAGCTCTTGATTTCATTAAAAGAAATTCAAATAAACCGTTTTTTTTATATGTAGGGTACACAATTCCACATACAGAACTCTTGGTCCCTGAAGACTCATTAAATGAATATCTGGGTCAGTGGGAAGAACCAAATCCTTATGTAGGGCATCATTATGCTAGTCAGCCTTATCCAAGATCAGCATTTGCAGGTATGGTTTCAAGAATGGATAAGGATGTTGGAAAAATAATGAGCCTTCTCAAGGATTTAGGGATAGACGATAATACAGTAGTCTTCTTTACAAGTGACAATGGTGGACAAGGTTTCGATGGGCCTGATTTGGAATTTTTTGACGGAAATGGAGGGCTTAGGGGAGGTAAGCAAGATCTTTACGAAGGAGGTGTTAGGGTCCCTTTGATTGCAAGATGGCCTCAAATGATAAAAGAAGGTTCTGTAAGTGATCATGTTTGGGCTTTTTGGGATGTTTTGCCAACAATTGCAGATATTGCAAATGCATCTTGGCCTTCTGAGATAGATGGTTTTTCTATGTATCCAGTTTTATTTGGGAAATATGCTAAAGAGCATGAGTATCTTTATTGGGAATACGGAGGAGAAGGAAATTTGAAGCAAGCAGTGAGAATGGGTAATTGGAAATACATAAAACATAGGGATGGTAAATCTGAACTTTACGATCTTGAAAATGATTTTTCCGAAAGTAATGATTTGTTGGAAAAACATCCTGGAATTGTTTTTTTGATGGAAGACATAATGACAAAAGGAAGAACTCCTAGAAGAAAATACGATAGAAAAGATATGACATTTGATTACAAATGATAATAGAATGACGTTCTGCGTTCCTCGGTAGCTCAGTGGTAGAGCGGATGGCTGTTAACCATTAGGTCGGGGGTTCAAATCCCTCCCGAGGAGCGCTGGTAGTTTTACCAAGGCCCAGTTATCGCTAAAGTTTTTCCTGTCCATTGAGCATTTACGAAAAGAGTTGTTCCATCAGCTGAAAAACAACTTCCAGCAAGTTCAGTGTTTTCATTCAAATCTGCAATTTTGTAAATTTGACCTTCTTGATTTATTCCGACTATAGAGGAATCTGAACCTGCATCTTCACAGCATATCAGGTGTCCTTTTGGAGATACTGTTATATTGTCTGCATGTTGTAGTATTTCTTTATCAGTGGATTCGATAAACAATTCTAGTTTTCCAGGATTTTTGTTTTCTTTTTCAGCACCTTCGTATTTACTTGGTTTGTATCTGAATATTTGCCCTAATTTTTTTGGACCTCCTTCAGTACATGCAAAATAAATTTCATCATTTCCGTACCACATGCCTTCTGATCTTGCAAATATGGCAGCTCCTTTTTCATGCATTTCAAATCTCATTTTGTCTTCGGGGTTTTCAGGATCTCTTACATCAATCCAGTATGTTTCAAATTCTTTATTTTTAGGTATTTTTGTTTTTGAATCTTCCCAGTTTCTTGTATCTTTAACTCCTTTTTCTTTCAAGCATAAAACTTGCAATTTTCCTTTATCTAGGTTTTCTTTTTTTTCAGGTATAAATCTATAAATTAACCCTTCACTTCTGTCTTCTGTTTGGTAGATTATTCCCGTTTTAGGGTCAACTGATACAGCTTCATGTCTAAATCTACCCATTGCTTTTAATGGCTTTGGTGTTGTTATTTTTATATCTTTTGAAACTGGAACTTCGAAATTGTATCCATGATTCTTTTTGAGGCCATCAATATCTTGATCGTGAAGTTTGTATCCTTTTTTTACAGCAACTTCCTCACATGTTATCCATGTGTTCCACGGAGTTGAACCTCCTGCACAATTTCTCAATGTTCCGACAAGACTGATTGATTCTTGAAGAACTATTCGATTTTTTGTGTCATAGATTATTGTTGTTGTTCCTCCAGTACAGGGCATTCCGGAAATCCCTTCATCGTAAAGTTTGTTTTTGTCAATTTTTGAATAAAGTGAATTGTTTTGTCCAAATGGACTTCTTGAAAAGTCTGAAGGAAGATTTTCATGATTTCTTACAAGAATGCTAATTCCTTCTCCTCCATAAAAAGAACCCATTCCGTCCATTGCTCCTGGAACTAAAAAGCCGTCATTCATAATGTTCCCAGATTCTGAAATTATTTTGTAAGAAAAACCTTCAGGAAGATCTAGGAGTTTATTTGGGTCTTTTTTAAGATTTCCGTAAAATGAAGATTTCTCAATTTTTAAATCAGTAAAATTTTTTAAACCAAGAATACCTGTAGAAAAAAACAATCCCGATTTAATGAAATTTCTTCTTGTTAGATTCATATTTAAAAAATCAAATTATGATTTCCTTATGACTTTCAAATTACTTTTTTTAATCATATATTTGATTTCCTTTCTTTTTTCTTCAGTGCCTAAAGAAGATTCTTTTATCCAAACTAGTGAATATTCAGTTTTTGAAATTGAAGGAAGAAAGATATATCTTCATCCTGATCTTGAGAAAGAGTCTAAACAGGATGTAATAGATCTTTTAGAAGTGAAGCTTTTTGATATTAAAAGAATGCTTCCTGAAACATCCTATAAAAAGATAAAAAATACTCCAATATGGGTTGATAATTCTGATTCAGGGTGTCCTGGAGCATGTTATCATCCTTCAAGAATTTGGCTTACAGAAAATGGCTTTAACCCTGATAAGGCAGAGTCTATTCAGCTGGGAAGCCCTGAAACTTTTCTGGAATGGACAAAACAACAGCCTTTTATGATTTTGCATGAGTTGGCTCATGCTTACCATCATCAATTTTTAGGTTATGAAAATCAAGAAATCAATAAGGCTTATGAAAAAGCTTTGAATTCGGGTTCTTATGAAAAGGTCCTTCATTGGGATGGGAGTGAGAGAAGGCATTATGGCTTGAATAATAGTCAAGAATATTTTGCTGAATCAACAGAAGCTTATTTCGGAGTGAATGATTTTTATCCTTTTGTTCGTGGTGAATTGAAGGTTCATGATCTTCAGATTTATCTACTTATGGATAAACTTTGGAATCCAATAGAGGAAGAAATAGAATAGTATTTTCTGATATGAGTTTCTTATTCCCTAACAAACAAAATCTTGATTTACTTTTAAGGGATATCATTGATGTATCAAAAAAACTTGGTGTTAATTATTCAGATCTGAGGTATGGTTTTTATAGAGCTGAAACAATTGATGTTCGAGACAGTCTTGTTGAAGCGATTGATTATGAAGAAAGTTTCGGAGTCGGGATCAGGGTTTTGGTTGATGGGGGATGGGGTTTTGCAAGCACTGCCATACTCGACAAAAAAAATCTTTTAGAGACTCTTAATATAGCTATAGATATTGCAAAATCATCTTCAAAGTTGAGAGTTGAAAATATTCATTGGGAAACACAGGAAGCACAGATAGGAAGTTGGTCATCTCAAGTCAAGGAAGACCCTTTTGAAGTTTCGAGAGAAGAGAAAATGGAACTTCTTCTTTCATCGACAGGAGTTGCTTTGAATCAAAATGGTTGCTTTAGGGCAACTGCATCTATTTTTTCTGGAGAAGAATTGAAATGGTTTTTATCTTCAGAGGGATCAGACATTACTCAAAGAGTAATAAGAACATCTCCCGACTTGATGGCTTGGGGAAAATCAGATGATGGAAATGTTCGTACAAGAAATTATCAGGTTGCTCCTTTGACTTGTGGTTTCGAGAACATAAGAGAAGCTAACCTTGTTGGGAATGCGGCTCGTATTGGGTCTGAAGCTGTAGAAAGAGCAAAAGCTCCATTGGGGCCTCAAGGAAAATTTGACTTGGTACTTGACCCTGCACATTTGGCATTAACGATACATGAAACAATTGGTCATGCTACCGAGTTGGATAGAGCATGTGGTTGGGAAGCTGATTTTGCAGGGACTTCTTTTTTGAAAGTTTCTGATATAGATAATTTGAAATATGGTTCAAAATGGGTTAATGTTCAGGGAGACAGAACCCTTCCTAATGGACAAGCAACTCTTGGATGGGATGATGATGGGGTGAAAACAAGCGAATTTCCAATTATTGAAGATGGTATTTTTAAAGGGTTTTCAAGTACGAGGGATTCATGTTATTTAGAGAATTCAAGCGGTCTTGGGAAAGCTTGTTCTCATGCAGATTCTTGGTCCAATATTCCTATTTTAAGAATTCCAAATGTTTGGTTAAAACCTTCTTCAGGAGAAAGTGCTCCTTCTAAAAAAGATTTGATAAAGGATGTAAAAAGAGGAATTTTGATACAGGGCAGAGGTTCTTGGAGCATTGATCAACAAAGGTACAACTTCCAATTCGGAGGAGATGCATTTTGGGAAATCAAAGATGGAGAGGTTTGCGGAATGTTTTCCGACATTACATATAGAGGAATTACTACAGATTTTTGGAATTCTTGCGATGGGGTGTCTTCAGAAAAATATTGGGAACCTCAAGGTGTTAGAAACTGTGGAAAAGGGCAACCAAGCCAACAAGGACAACAGACACACGGAGCTTCTTGGAGTTTGTTCAGGAATATAGATATTGGAGATGCAAATTGAACAAACCAATTGACAACAGGAAAGAATTGAGAAAGTATCTTGATTTGTCAAGTTCAGATTTTCTTTCTTTTAAGGTAAGTTCTTCTTTGTTTAACCTGACAAGAATTGCAAACAATAGTGTTACGCAAAATCTTTCAAGAAACTATAAAACTTTAACAGTTACATCATGGCGGGGAAAAAAGACTGGATATTCAACAACAACAGATTTTTCCTCTGAGGGTATAAAAAAATGTATAAGTAATGCAGAGTTTATATCAAGTGTTAGTCCTGAAAATGAAGAAACGATGCCTCCTGTTTCTAGTTCAGTAGATTTTAGTGAGGATAATTTTGACACAACAACCGCTTACATGAGTGCCGACAAGAGGGTTTCGGTAATTTCTCCAACAGCATTAAAGGCAGAAAAAAGAAAAATGAAACTTGCTGGAACAGTTTCATCAGGTTGGAATTCCGAAACCATTCTTAATACAGAAGGTTTAGATGTTTTTTATAAAGAAAGCAAAGGTGGCTTCAGTGGAACTCTTACAAATCCAGGAGGTGGAACTTTTAGAGTGGCATCTGAATCTTGTTGGAATCTTCCAAACCTTTCGCCGGAAAAGGTTTTTGAGACTCTTTTCTCAAACATTTGTACAGGAAAGGCAGATGAAAAAAATCCCAAAAAATTTAGAGTTTTATTACTTCCTGAAGCTGTCGGATCTTTGCTTGCATGGCTTTTAGCGCAAAATGATTTAAGGTCTGCGGAGGAAGGGCGAAGTGCTTTTTCTGAAAATGGATTTAAGAGAAATGCTGATGGAAGGATTTGTTCTTCTGGAATAAATATTTCAATGGACCCAAATCATCCGGATTTGAGAACACCTCCTTTTGATCATGAAGGACACCCTTTGAAAAAAAGAGTCTTCATTAAGGATGGTTTTTTGAACCAATTAACTTGTTCACGTTATTGGGCGAAAAAGAAAAATATTGAAAGCACTGGTTTTTGTTGGAACATGATTTTTAATCATGAAAAACAGTGTTTGGATATGGATAGTTTGATAAAGACAGTTGGGGAGGGCCTTTTTGTTCCAAGGTTTTGGTACAACAGATATGTTGACCCTATGCAGATGTTGATTACAGGACTTACAAGAGATGGTTTAAGGTCTATTGAAAATGGGGTTTTGGGCAAAAGAGTTAAGAATTTTAGGTTCAATGATTCTCCTTTGAGGGTTTTGAATAATATTGTTGCTGTGGGAAAGCCTGAACTTGTTTCCCATTGGGGTGTAAGAATGTTGGTTCCACCGATGGTTGTCGATGGCTTCAACATGACAAGTGTTGCTCCTGGAGAATAATCAAATAAAGGATATACTTAAACTACAAGATTTAAGGAGGTTTTTATGGAAAATGGAAGAGTCGCTTTGCCAATTTGGATGTTCATTTTGATTCTCGCTTGTTTCTTTTTTGCAGGATTTAATTATGGAAAGGTGAATGCATTAAGTTCGGTTATTGAAGAAATGACACAAAATCGTCAGATGTTTCCTGGAGCAGGAATGCAAAGAGGAGAAGGTCGACAATTACCACAAGGCGGAGAGGTCAGACCACCAGAAGGCGGGCCACCACAGGTCAGACCACCAGAAGGCGGGCCACCACAGGGCGGAAGATAAACAAAACATACATATCTTGTGAATCTAGAGAAATATGCAAGATTGGCATTTGAGGGTATCGAGAGGGAATACCCTTACCATTTAACACATGTTTTTTTAGAAGGAAAAGAAATAAGATCTCCAAAATCAATACATCCTGTTTTTTTTGGTTGTTTTGATTGGCACTCATCAGTACATGGGTATTGGTTATTGGCAAAAGCTATTCCCTTTTTGGAAAAAGATTCTTTTATTGAGTCTTGCCGTGATGTTTTTAGAAGAAATTTGATTCCAGAAAAGATTTCAGATGAAACTTTTTATCTTTCTAAAAATCCAGGATTCGAATGTCCTTATGGGCTAGCTTGGCTTTTAACACTTTCAAACGAACTTAGGGTTTCAAAAGATATTGAAATGCAATCTTTTTCAAGTTGTTTAGAACCGCTTGAGAAAGTTGCTTTTGAACAAATCGAATCATGGTTGTCAAAACTTGCTTATCCAGTCAGGACGGGAACGCATAACCAAACAGCATTTTCAATGGTTTTGATCCATGATTGGGCAATTGAAAATAATCCAAAAATTAAATTTCTTATAGAAGATAAAGCAAGGATTTTTTTTGGAAATGATTCAGATTATCCAATTCATCTAGAGCCGTCTGGAGAGGATTTCTTGTCTCCATCACTTGCTTCAGCATGGTTGATGAGCCGGATTCTTGACTTTGACGATTTTCATGAATGGCTTGAAAAAACAATGCCTTCTCTAGGGAGAACTTTTTGTTTTAATCCAACCGAACCATCAGATAGGTCAAATGGTCGTTTATGCCATCTTGATGGATTGAACCTGAGTCGATCTTGGATGCTTTATGAAATTGGGCAGAAAATGAAAAAAGAGGATTCTCGATTTACATCTATCATGGATTCTGCAAAGGAACATCAGTTTTTTGGATATAAGGGTTTGGACTCGGGATTTTACGCAGGTTCACATTGGCTGGGAACATTTGCCGCATATCTTGATTTTTCCATTGGTGTAAATAACTAGTATTAATTTAGCTAAGGCCGGCCTTCCCACTTCTTTGTACAATTTCCACTAATAAATTCCATAAATAATCCACTGTCTCCATCCTCTGACATTTCCAACGGTGAATTGTATTTTTTCTGTGATGCTTCTAGCGTGCATTCACAAATGTCAGTAACAATAAGAAGTTTTTTCTCATAATCATTCTCAGATGGAACAGCGTCTCCCATTGCACCCGTTGTACATCCAGATAAAAAATCTTTTTGTTCTTCTGGTGTCCAATTGTTATTTTGGCAAGAAACCATCATGAAAAAGATAAAGATAGGCAAGATAGGCAATTTTATATTTGTTCTCATGTTTTTATTTTAACAAAAGTTTTTCCATCCCATTTGAAACCGTCAAACTCAAATTCAACCATGTCTTCAAATTTGGTTATCATGTTGCGGCAAACAAATTGTACGAATTGCCCTTTCACCATTTTCCCATTATGACCCGCAGCGACTTTTTTTCCATCTTTCATTATTGAGAAGTCGATATTTATGCAATTTTCTGATTGTGTATATGCTTTCTTGTGTATTTGCGGTAAAAGGTCGACGACAAGATTTTCTTTTTTGAGTTCTTCGGTAAGAGTTGGATTCCAGAATTTGTAGAGCTGTAAAACATTCATTTTCAATTTGTAGTTTGGAATGAGTGTCATTGGGGAAACTGATCCAAACAAGCCACTGAAGATTAGAAAATGCCTATCGAAAAATTCTTTTTGTTCGTTGTTGAATGACTGCCAATTTATATTTGAGTAAACTGTTCCGGTATATCTTAAGATTGCAGGAGAACATGAACTTTTTTTTACTATTTTGTTCTGGTGGTGAATTAAGGCTGATTTTTCTGGATTTGTTCCATATATCTTTTTAAAGTCTTTAGGCTTTATTTTTATCAGTTTTTTAATTACCTCATCAACCTTTTTAGAGTATTTGAAATTTGTTTTTTCAAAAATTGTATTTGTCATGTTGTCTTTTGATTTTCCTTCGCTTGGTGGTATTAAAAATTTCAAAATTTATTCTCCGGGTTGATTATTTCGATTTTTTTACAATGAGATGTGCATAGAAATGGCCTACTGAATATTCCTTTTTTAAGAAATTGACAACATCTTTATTTTTTTCGAGATTTTTTTCTTTAATTATTTTTATCCATTCTTTTAATGTTTTTCCTGTTTTTTCAACTATATTTTTGATCATCGCATCTTCCATTTCAAATTTGTCCATGATTATCTGTTTCCAAAAAACCAATCATT
>CAYFJE010000023.1:0-12912 GCA_964343345.1 uncultured bacterium | reverse complement strand
ACTAGCCGCAACGATTACGTATTCCATACCCACCTTTCGGATAAACCCAGAGTATATGATCTGGACATAATATTTGACATGTTCCACATTCGATACAATTTTCAAAATCGATATCCAAATTTCCACTGTCTTGGTTCTTTGTATAAACCCTTGCAGGACATGCCCATTGAAGCGGATTTAAAACCTCCCAATCACTTGGATCTCCGATACATGTTATATGGGTTTCATGAAAATGGTCGTAATTAATTGTAAAAAGTTTATCTTCAATAGAAATGGTTTCTGTAACAGATTTTTTTGTCTCGTTCTCTTTTTTCATTTACCTAAAACCTTAAATAAATTATACAAATCTTTAGCTAGTTTTCCAGGAGATTTCATTTTCAAAACACCTTTCAAAAGATTTTTCTTTTTTTCTCCCTTTGGAGTGCCATCAACAGTTAATAAACTTTTTGCTGCGTAACTTATCAATTGTGGATACTCGTTGAGAATGTCTCTTCTTTTTCGAAAAAAAGGAAAGACATCCTCGTAAGACTTGAGATCTTTCAAAATAAAAGACTCTTCTAGTTTTTTTCTATATGCATTTAAAGCATTTGATGAAAAATCGCCTTTTTCTATTGCCTCTAATGCAACCTCCCCAGCAAGCTTCCCGGAGACAAATGCAAAATTGCTTCCCTCTCGATGAACAGCATTGACCATTAATGCTGCATCTCCCGTCATTAAAAAACCATCTGAAACTAGTGTTGGTAGTTTTTTATATCCTCCTTCAGGAATCAAATGACCAGCATACTCAATAGTCTTTCCTCCTTTTAAAAAAGGTCTTACTGCTTTATGGTTTTTCACATACTCTAACAATTCATAAGAAGCAATTTCTCGATCTGCAAAATCAGAAACAAGAGACCCGACACCAACACTAACCGTTGTTTTGTTCGTGTATAAAAAAGCATAACCCAAACAACCTTTCGTAATGTCTCCAAAAATCTCATAAGATGCTCCCTCGTTTTTGGAAACTCTGAAACGATCTTCAATAACTTCTTTTGGTAGTTCTATAACCTCTTTAACAACCAAAGCCACCTCACTAGGTTTTGGCTTGGTGCCAAAATTTCTCTTCCAAGAAACGAAAGCATTCACCCCTTCTCCTGAAATAACAAGAGGGGCTCTGATGTCCCCATTTGGCCTGTCAGTAGAAACTCCTACAACCTTTCCATCTTCAACTATCAAGTCTAGAACGACAGTTCCAGGCAAAAGCATCGCTCCATGTTTTTTTGCCTCATTCGACATCCATTTATCAAACTCGCTTCTTAAAACAGTATAAGCATGAGCTGGAGCTTCAGTTTTAGCTTTAAAAACATCATCAGAATATCCTAATTTTGTTATTGAATCTTTCTCTGTCACCCAATAATTTTGTTCGCTAATAGATCGTTCCAAAGGTGCATTTTTCCAAAATTCAGGAACAATTGGCTCCAATGAAGAAGAATAAATTATTCCTCCCATTAGATTTTTTTCACCAGGATTTTTTCCTCTTTCTATTTGAAGGACTTTTGCCCCTCCTTTAGCGAGGGTGATTGCTGCAGCATTTCCAGCAGCACCAGCTCCAATAATTATGACATCAAAATTCACAGACACCTAATAATAACAAAACTATAGTTCTTTAAGTTCGTTAGTTAACTCAATGATCATTTGTTTTCCATCTCCAAACAACATCAGAGTGTTGTCTTTTCCGAATAATTCATTTTCAATACCAGCATAACCAACACCTCTTCCTCTCTTGTTGACTATAACTGTTTTTGATTTCCAAACTTCAAGAACTGGCATGCCTGCAATCGGGCTATTTGGATCTGTTTGAGCCCCAGGGTTAACGACATCATTTGCACCAATCACAAGAACAACATCAGTTTCAGGGAATTGAGGATTTATATCATCCATCTCAACTAATTTTTCATAAGGAACATTGGCTTCAGCAAGCAAAACATTCATATGGCCCGGCATTCTTCCTGCTACAGGATGAATTGCAAACTGAACATTAACACCTTTCTTTTCAAGTTCTTCTGTGAGTTCTCTAACATTATGTTGAGCTTGAGCAACAGCCATACCATAACCAGGAACAATCACAACTTTTTCTGCTGCTTCAAAAATCATAGCGGATTCCTCAGCCCCAACAGGTTTATATTGAATCTGTTCAGCACCTTCAGCAGCAACCCCGCCTTCCTGTCCAAAACCTCCAAGCATGACTGAAAACAAACTTCTGTTCATTGCGACACACATAATATTTGTCAAAATAAGCCCTGAAGCACCCACCAATGCACCACTCACAATCAAGATTGTCCCTCCAACATTTCCATCCATTAAAAGAATAAATCCTGCAGCTGAAGCAGCCATTCCTGAATAAGAATTCAACAAGGCAATCACAACAGGCATGTCGGCTCCTCCTATTGGGATGGTTATTGCTATTCCAAGTATGAGAGTAAGCCCGATAAAAATATAAAGATTCATGAAATCAACTGAATAAGAACCTGTTGAAGTCATGATCATGAATCCAAGAATCAAAACAAATATAACTGCATTCAAAAAATGCTGCCCCTTGAAAACTATAGGGCTACCATTCATTCTTCCATCTAATTTCGCAAAAGCTATATAACTGCCAGTCAAAGTGACCGCACCTATCAAGATTGTTATGAAAACAACAACCATACTTCCTGCTCCGCCTAAATCTGAAACTGCATTTTCTGAATTAGAGAAATTTGATGCAAAGTAACTAACTGCCACCAATGCTGATGCAAGTCCTCCGAAACCATTAAATAAAGCAACTAACTGAGGCATTTGAGTCATTGCAACCGCCCTAGATGCGTAAGCGCCAATGAGAGCCCCGATCAATGAAAAAGTCCCTACCTCAGCCCATGTGACAATGTTCATAAGTGGTAAAGTTAAAATAATAGCAAAAAACATTCCCCATGCTGCAAACATGTTCCCATTTTTAGCAGTTTTAACTCTTCCAAGTTTTTTAATCCCCATTACAAAAAAAGTTATTGCAACAAGATACCCAAAATTAATGATGTAATCAGGAATATTAAACATTATTTTCCCTTCCTGTTAAACATCTGCAACATCCTGTCAGTAACCATAAAACCACCAACAACATTAATCGCTGCAAGCATAATCGCAGCCAAAGCAAGCCATCTTGCTGCTTCCCCCTGCGTATTCATTGCCAACAAAGCACCAACAATTGAAATTCCAGAAATTGCATTTGAACCTGACATAAGTGGAGTATGTAAGGTTGGAGGAACTTTTGTAATTAACTCAAAACCAATGAATGAACCGAGAACCAGAAGATACAAACCAAGCATCATTGGATCTAAAAGCGAAGGCTCAACAACATTATTCACAACCTCGTCTGGATAAGGCACCCTTGGATGCAAAAATAAGCTAATCATCATCTGCCCTCCATAGCATCTTTGATTCTCTTTTCAACAACCTCTCCTGCATGAGTAACAATCATCGGTCCAAGAATCTCATCCTCAATATCCAAATTCACCTTGTCTTCCTTTAACATATGAGTAAATAAATTTAAAATATTTTTCGCATACACTGCACTTGAATGTACGGGGGTTAATGCAGGGATGTTTTTTGGACCGAGTATCTGAACTCCATTGATTTCAACATTTTCACCAGGCTTTGTTAATTCGCAATTACCCCCATTTGCAGATGCCATATCGACAATTACAGAGCCTGGTTTCATTTTTGAAACCATGTCTTTAGTAATTAAAACAGGAGCTTTTTTCCCAGGAACAAGAGCTGTACTGATGACACAATTTGAAACAGAAATCCTTTGAGTCAAAATCTCTCTCTGTTTTTTTAAAAAATCTTCCGAAACCTGTCTTGCATACCCTCCCTCTCCAGAATTATCTTCTTCTGATTCAACTTCAATAAACTTTCCGCCCAAGGATTCAACTTCTTCTTTTGTTTCAGGCCTTATATCGGAAACTTCAACTCTTGCACCAAGCCTTCTTGCAGTTGCTATTGCCTGCAAGCCAGCAACACCTGCCCCAAGAATCACAACCCTTGCTGGAGAAAGTGTTCCAGCTGCAGTTGTCATCATCGGAAAAATTTGAGCCAAATGATCGGCAGCCATCAAAACAGCTTTATAACCAGCAATATTGCTCTGGCTTGAAAGACTATCCATTGACTGTGCTCTTGATATCCTTGGTAAAAACTCCATAGCTATAGAAGTAACTTTTTTTCGAGACAAAGCCTTCATGCTTTTCAAATTCAAAAAAGGATCAATAGAACCTATCAAAATTGCTGAATCTTTTAGGAGTTTTATTTCGTTTTCTGAAGGACACCCTACCTTAAAAACACAATCTGCTCCAAAAGATTTTTTTGAATCAACAATCTTTGCTCCTACATTTTTAAAATCCTCGTCACTTATCAAGCTTCCGAAACCAGATCCTGATTCAACCAAAACCTCAAAACCTAAGGAAATAAACTTTTTTACAGTGTCGGGAGTTGCAGAAACTCTAGTTTCTTCATTTTGTGATTCCTTAACAATACCAATAGTAGTCATTTGATTCTCTAATTCTCCAAGGGATTATTCTAAATCTGAAAGAAAATGAGTCAAGTTTATCTTTTCGAAAACAAGATAAAAATACTTTTTTTCGCTTTTATTTAATCCTTTATCAATTTTTTTTAAAAAATTATTTATAAGCTCATAAAAAATTTTCAATAATTCGTTTCCTGCTGGAGCAATTTTGATAAGAATCTTTCTTCTATCGTTCTTGTCAACTTTAAAGTGAATCAATCTTTGTTTTTGCATCCTGTCAACAACTCTTGTTATTGATGTTTGAGAAATTTTCAAACTCAAAGACATGTCTTTCAAATTAGTCCATGTCTCATTAGCATCAAGCTGCAATAATACTTTTATTTGTAATTTTGTATATTGTGGATAATTGAGAATTTTTTTTATTTCACTTTCAAGAAGCCCTTCAAACTTAAATATTCCGCTTGCTATTTTTTTATGGTTCATCGATTTTAAGCAAAACTTTACCCACGGCATTTGATTCTTCTAAATGTGAATGTGCATCTTTAACATCTTTCCAATTAAACTCTTTATCAATTAAAACTTTTAATCTTTTTTTCGTAACCCTGGGCAAAATTTCATTTTTCAAATCGTCAAAACTACCCATCGTACTTCCTATAATGGATTGGTTTTTGATGAAAAGGTGAGGAAGGTTAATGGAAACATTTCCTCCAGTAGTACCTCCACATGTTACAAGTTTTCCGTTTCTTTTCAAGATACGCAAACTTGTTTCCCATGTTTTTTCACCAGTGTGCTCAACCACAAGATTAACCCCTTTTCGAGCAAAATCTTTAACCTTTTTTGAAACATCTTCAGAGTCAGGATCAATAAGAATATCCCAAAAATCTGAATCTAATCTAGCAGCTTTTTCCCCTCTGACTGTTCCAATTATTTTGGCACCATGATTTTTTGCAATCTGTCCAGCAGCATGCCCTACACCGCTTGCGGCACCCCATATAAAAACAACATCTCCTTTTTGCACATTCCCCTTTCTTACAACCATGTTCCAAGATGTTAAAAATGACAATGGAAAAGCTGCCGCAGTTCTATCATCGATATCATCATCCAAAGGAATCCATAAATCAGAACCTTGCTTGACGTAATTTGACAAAGTTCCATTGCATGTTTCACCATGGATTCCATAACTTTCTGAAAGATGGTCTCCTATTCCTGGAGAAAGAAGGACTCTTTGTCCTATATTTAAATTTTTTACCCGCGACCCCTTCTCAACAACAACTCCAACACCTTCAGAACATGGAACAATAGGGTACTTGATTCCTGGCAATCCTTTCCTGACCCAAATATCCAAATGATTCATTGCGGCATATTTCATCTGAACCACAACATCATCAGGATCAACTTTGTCAATAGAAAAATCTTCAAATGTCAAACTGTCCAAAGATCCTGGATTGCAAATAACTACTCTTTTTCCTTTCATTAGTAAAAGAAATTCATCTTAATTCAATAATGAGTTATATTACTCTTAAGTATGTTCTTGTTTGACTGTTTCATTGTTCAAAAAATAGACGGAAATTATAAATTTCTACTTTTGAAAAGATCTGAAGGAAAAATTTATGAAAACATGTGGAGGATGGTCGCTGGAAAAATACAAGAAAATGAAAAAGCCTGGCAGGCTTGCTTAAGGGAAATCAAAGAAGAAACCAACCTGTCGATAAATGAACTTTATTCTGTTCCAACAACAAATTCTTTCTATGAGTGGGAAACAGACTCTCTGCATAACATTCCAGTGTTTTTAGCCATAACAGATGAATCTAAAGTAACGCTGAATGAAGAACATACTGAGTATGGGTGGTTTTACATTGATGAAGCAATTTCAAAATTGCCATGGCCTGGACAAAAAAAGGGTCTTGAAGAATCTTTCAAAATGCTAACAAATGAAGATTTAAAAAAAGTACTAAGAATTCAATTTGAATAATGAAACCTTTATCCTCGGCGCAATATCACTTGCAGCTGTTCACGCACTCATACCAAACCATTGGATACCGTTGATACTCATTTCAAAAAGAGATAAGTGGACCAAGTTTGAAACTTTCTACAATTCCGGATTTGTTGGTCTGGCTCATGTTTTAAGCTCAATCATTATCGGTATTCTGATTGGATGGTTTGGAATAAACCTTTTCGAATTCTCTGAAACTATATTTAAATGGATTGCTGCAACAATTCTTCTTTACCTGGGTTACAAGTCTTTAAAATCAGGCGGACATAGCCACCACCATGGGCATGACCACCACCATGGGCATGAAGAAAAAGAAAAGAAAACAAACTTGCTAGGCTTGGCTTTAGCAATGTTTTTATCTCCTTGTATAGAACTTGAAAGTTATTACATTTATGCAGCCAAATTAGGATGGTTGGGAATATTTCAGGTTTCTATTATCTATCTTCTGATTACTGTTCCACTCATTGTTATTCTTGTTTTCCTGGGATTGAAAATTCAAGAAAAATTAACAAAAAAATTACATTGGCTAGAACATCATGAAGGAAAAATTAATGGTTTTATTTTTGTACTTGTGGCTTTAAGCTTATTCTTTCTCGATTAAAGAAACTTTTTTATTAAACTTAATGCACCTTGTTTCCAAGGAACTCTATGACCGGTCCCAGCATCTGAAAAACCGTCTCTATTTTCAAGATACCACTTGTAAGTTCTAATTAAAGTGTCTGAATTGCTGTATTTGGGAACCCACCCAAGATTTTGTAATTTCGACGTGTCCACCCAAGAATCTTGATCAGCAGTTCCATAAACCCACTTGTAAAGAGGTGATAAATTCAAGAACTCCAAAAAAGCGAGTGCAGCTTTCGCAAGGGGGGCATTTGTCTGAAGAATCCTTGACCCTTTGCCTGAAGCGTCAAACAGTGATTCAAGATCTTTCTCTACAGAGTTAAATCCGGAAGCCCCTACGTTAAAACAATCATTGGCCTCTTTTTTATTTGAATCTATAAGAAGGCTGACAGCACTAACCAAATCAGAAACATCCAAAAGTTGGTATTTGTTTTTCCCATCCCCTATAACAGGTATTTTTTTGCCATCATGAACCCAGTCAAAAAGTATCTCAAACACACCCAGCCTTTCAGGGCCTATGAAAGTTTTTGGCCTTACAACAGAAATAAACATTCCAGATTCTCTTTGCCTGATGCATTCAAGTTCTGCAAGAACCTTGCTCTCCCCATAAGGACCAACGCCTTTCATTTCATCAGATTCGACCAAAGGATGATGGTCAGGCACTCCATAAACAGCTGTACTTGAGATATAAATAACCTTTTGGACATCAAGAATTTTTGAAACTTCCAAAACATTTCTTGTTCCATTGACATTTGTTTCAAATATTTCTTTTCTAGGGGCTAAAGGCAAAGCTGCAGCTGCATGTATAACGATATCTGAACCTGAAATTGCAGAAATTAAATGATTTTTATTCCTTATATCACCTCTGAAACAAGAAGTATTTTTTGGTGTTTTTTTAAAAAGAGATTCATCAAAATCAAACAACAATACTTCATCATTAACAAAATGATGTGCTAGATGCCATCCCAAAAAACCTCCTCCCCCCGTAATAGTTATTTTCATACCTTAATCCTAGACTTTTAGGGGAAAAAGGAAACTTTTTACATTCTTTAATAGTACTTATTTTGATTAGGTTTTTTGCCTGATTGTTCTTATTCACCTCCTAATGGGCACTCTTCGGGGTGCCCATTTTTTATTAAAACTAGAATAAAAACAAGATGAATTTCAGTTCGACAAACTTATTAAAAAAACACAATCAAGGAAAAAATCTTTTGAAATCTGAACTAGGTTTTCTTGAAGGTTCGTGGGAAGGTCTAGGAAAAATTCAAAATCATAAAGTCATGAGTTTACTAAAAATAAACTGGAAAGGTCAATTCCTTGTTTGGTCAAGCAAATCCGTTTCGAATAGCATAAAAAAATTCGACCCTAAAAACCCTCAAATCCCCGATTGGGAACTGGAACATTGGGAATTAATTGTTTTTCAAGGACTTTTTGAAAAACAAGCGATACACATGCATATAAGGGATAAGAATAAATGGGATCCAAAAAACCTCAAATTCAAAGAAACATTCTTAAGGCTTTCTTTGAAAAAAAATCACAAAAAATTCTTTTTTCAACCCATTGAAAAAGACAAATTCCAAAAAAATTTCTTTATAGAGATGGATGCAAGTCATAAAAAAATAACATTCAGAGACAATGGAGGAACGGAATTAACTTATTTTAGAAATGAGAAAACTTAAAAATTTCTCCACACATTCTTTAGTCTTATCATCAATGTCCCTCAAAGGGTTATATTCAACAAAATCCAAGGAAATGAGATTTCCATTTTTAAAAATCGAATCCAAAAGAAAAATTGCTTCATCAGGATTAAATCCATCACCAACAGGAGTCCCTACTCCTGGTGCAAAAGAAGGATCGATTGAGTCAACATCAAAACTTAAACAATAATCAGCCCCTATTATTGAACTCACTTTTTTTGCAACATTCTCGATACCTTCATTCCTTGTCCTTTCCACACTAAAATGTTTTATATTCTTTTTCTTAAGAAGATTTTTTTCTCCAGGATCAAGATCTCTTAATCCCAAAAAAACTATTTTCTCAGGATTGAAAACACCAGAATCAACAACACTGCTCAAATACTTAACATCCTCTCCAATCAACGAAGCCAATGGCATGCCATGCATGTTTCCTGAAGGAGATGTGAGATGAGTGTTAAGGTCCGCATGAGCATCGAACCAAATTAAGCCAGGTCTTTTTTTATTTTTTTTGAAATAATAAGAAGAAACAGCACTCAAAGACCCTGCTGCAATAGAGTGATCTCCCCCTAAAACAAAAGGGAATTTTCCATTCCTTAAAGTTTCCAAAGTTCTTGTTTTTAATTTCAAACAAACACTTTCAATAAAATCTTCTTTTTTTAAACTGTTTTTATTTTTACAGTCAATATTTAAAAAAGATGCTGTCTTCAATAAAGAAATGGGATTGAGATTTGAAATTGAAATTGGCCCCATTTCAGAACCTTCAACATTGCCTCCATAAGAAATAGGAACGGATATAAAACAGATTTTATTACTCATTAAACTATCTTGATTTGATTTAAAAGATCAGTATGAAAATGATTATTGCTTGCAACTATATCCCCTGATTTCAAATAGGAATCACCTCCTGAAAAATCACTCACAATACCGCCGGCTTCTTGTACTATCAAAACTCCGGCAGCTATATCCCAAACAGACAAGCCAGCTTCCCAAAAACAATCAAACCGACCACATGCTGTGTATGCAAGATCAAGAGCTGCAGAACCCATTCTTCGTATTCCTCCACACTTACTAAAAAGCGATTCAAATTGTCGAGAGAATTCTTTTATTCTGTGTTTTTCTTTATGAGGAAAACCTGTCGCTATCATAGATCCCTCCAACCCCTTGGTATCACTGACGTTTATGCGAAATTTTCCGTCTTTCGCCTTGAGCCAGCTTCCATTCCCTTTTGATGCAATAAACATTTCATCATGGATAACATCGTAGATTACACCTATTTCAATCTCGTTTAAAAACGATTTTGAAAAAGCAACCGAAATTGAAAAAAAAGGGAGTCCTTGAACAAAATTTCTTGTTCCATCAAGAGGATCAACTATCCAACTCCTCTCTCTATTTGATTCATCACCAGAATCATCGTACCCAGTTTCTTCTCCAAGAAAAGATGCTTTTGGGTCAATGTCTTTTAAACCTTTCTTTAAAAAACCCTCTGACTCTTTATCTACCTTTGTAACAAGGTCAAAACCAACCTTTCTCGAGATATCTTTTTTTTCTAAAGATCTGAAATTACTTTTAGAAATTTTCGCTGTTTCGTAAATTAAATCACATAGACGATCCAGTTTCTCTATTTGTCCCAAGTCAAAACCTCTACATGGGAATCACGCAAAAATTCCTCTGTGCCAGCAGAGAGTCTGATAATCATTTCAGTATCGGGCAAACCTTTAACACGATGACTTCCATGAGGCTGAACATTAACAACCTTCATTGGATTTAAAGATGTTGTTCTACCAGGGATGAACCCTTCTTTCTTGGAATTCCACATTATTGATTCATCGATTTTTGCATCAAGATGTGAAGGTCTATATTTTTTTGCTCCAAGCATTAATCTCAGAACCTGGATCCCTAAAAGTTCAAAGACTATCAAAGAACTTAAAGGATTGCCTGAAATCCCCAATCCAACAGCACCTTCAGGAAACTTCGTAAAAAAGGTTGGGCCTCCAGGCTTCATTTCGATTCGGTCAAAAACAACCTCTCCTCCATTTTCTGAAAAGGCCTTTTTTGCATAATCTCTTTCTCCATCTGCAGCACCACCAAGAGTAACTACCATATCCGCTTTCTTTTTTGCTTTACCTACAGCATCTGAAAGAGATTTCAAATCATCTTTTACCAATTCCGAATATACAACTTCACCTCCATGAGATGTAACGATTTGTCCAATTGCTTGTAAATTACCGCATGAAATACCCTCTTTGCCTGATCCTGGCAGAACTAATTCATTTCCATTGGCAATGATAGCCACTTTTGGTTTTTTTGAAACTAAAACGGACTTGATATCACAGGAAATCAATGACTGTATTGCCCAATAATTCAAGCAATTCCCTTTTGAAAGCAATAAATCTCCTTTATTTATATCTTCTCCTTTGGCTCTAAAAAAATCTCCTCTTTTTGGGCATTCAACAAATGCAATTCTTCCATCTTCCTCTTTCACTACTTTTTCCCATGGAACAATTGCTGTTGCTCCTCTTGGGATTGGTGCCCCTGTTGAAACCCAAGCACAAACATCCCCTTCAAGAGTTTTTCTTTCGTCTTCAGCATGTGTAGCTTCGCCAACATCAAGGATAACGGGTTCAGAACTATTGGCTTCTACAAGTAATTGATGATCTACAGCCCATCCATCCATTGCACTAACCGTCTGTTTAGGATTGTCACATTCGGAATTAACCTTAGAAGCCAACCACCTCCTGTCAGATTTTTCGATGTTTAACTCTTCGGAATCCAAAGGCTTCACATTTTTGTCAATTAAATCTTGTGCTTCGTTGAAAAGTACACTCATTTTGTTTTCTCCCATTCCTTCATAAGGAAATTTAAATCATGAATATCGTTATTATTATGAAAGCATATCTTAGGAATTCCTTTAGAAGTGAAATGATTTTCTTCGACCAATTGTATTTTGATTCTGTCCAAGAAACCCCAAAGCTTTCTTCTTAAATTTGACTCAGTTGTTCTCTCGATGTATTTTGGTATTTCTTTATGTATTGATGTTCTGTATAAAGAAAGTGTTGGCTGCGGAAAGCCGAGGGCATGTGGCATTAAGCAATCGTCCTTGCCATCAGCAATCTCCCACAACATATTTGGCAAATCTCTATGTACTGTGGGGACATCACAGCATCCACAAAATGCCCATGCTGTCTTACAGGCTTTCAAACCTGTATATAAGCCAGAAAGAATTCCTTCTCCAGGCAATTCATCCTCAACTATTTCCCAATCAGAAAACTTTTTGGAAGAAGGTGGTTTTCCCACTATAAAAACCCTGTCAGCCGTTTCTGAAAGTGTATTCAAAACTTTAGTTAAAAAATCAACCCCATCAAGTTCCAATAAAGCTTTAGGGGTCCCCATTCTTGTGCTTTTCCCACCAGCAAGAACAAAAGCTTCTGATATCATCTTCCCAGTCTTTCCATTCTTTTTTCTCTTCTTTGTTTTCCGGCATTAAAACGTCTTTTTTCATCATCTGTAATTGGATTGAAAGGTTCAACTTTTTCAGGCTTGCCATTCGCTCCAATCGCAACAAAAGTAGCATAGGCAGTACACACTCTTTTCATTTTCGATTCATAAGGATCAAATGCGGTAACCCTTATACCTATTTCCATCGAACTTTCATGAACATAGTTAATAGCAGCACGATAACGCATATGCTCATGAACAAATATTGGTGAATGAAAATCAACAGCATCCATGCTTGCAGTTACAGCTGGCTTTTTACAATATCTATGACAAGCAATAGCTGCAATTTCGTCAACACCCAACATAACTTCTCCAGCAAAAACCTTATTCGTTAAAAGCATGTCAGGGGTAACCATCCTCATTGCCTGAGCGATGGAAGGAGAGCTAAAACCAGCAGTGTCCGCTTGGTCTTTTTTATCGAATTTGGACAAACGATTTAAACGCTTCTCCCTTCTTGTTAAAGCAGCCCTAAAACTTTCATGCTCCTCCTCAACTTCAGGTTCTATGGATTCCACTGGTGTAGGCTTGCCATCATCTCCCAAGGCAATAAAGGTTAAATGCGCTCTACATGTTAT
>CAYFJE010000022.1:0-13234 GCA_964343345.1 uncultured bacterium | reverse complement strand
ATTGGAAAGATGATGAACGTGTTATTGCTGCTTCATTCGTGTTGCCAACAAAAAAAATACCCGTTGTTGAAAATATTCATGGAGTTGAAATTACAGACAACTACAGATGGCTAGAAGATGGAGAATCTGACGAAGTCCTTAAATGGTCTAACAGCCAAGACATAATAACAAGAACCTATTTGCACAATTTAAAAAACCATGAAAAATTAAAAACCAGTTTTGAAAAACTTATAAACAATGACAGCACTGGTGCTCCTGTTTTTTTTGGAAACCGAATGTTTTGGTCAGAACGAAAATCTGGACAAAATCATTCAGTGCTTTTTTGGAAGGATTACCCAAATCGAAACAAACACCCAATTCAAGAAAAACTGAATCCAAACAACGGACCTGGAACAGTTCTTCTTGATCCAAACTCATGGAATGAAAAAGGGACCACAAGCCTTGATTGGTACAGTATTTCTCCTGATGGAAGCCATATAGCTTATGGTGTTAGCGAAAATGGAGACGAGAGATCAACGCTCCATGTCAAAAGAATCAGAGATGGACACAAATATAAGGACGAAATTCCATATGCACGTTGGGCAAGCCCATCATGGCTGCCAGATAATTCAGGATTTTTTTATGGCAGATGGCCTGTTCCAGGGTCTGTCCCTAAAGGGGACGAAGACTACTATAGAAAAATATATTTTCACAAAATGGGTGACGATTGGCGAGATGATGAATATGTTTTTGGCAAAGAAAGGAAAAAAGAAGAATGGCCAGTTGCTTTAATAAGCGACAACGGCGAATGGCTCATCATAAATGCATGGAATGGCTGGGATACGAGTCAGATTTTCATCAAAAATCTAAAAGAGTCCGGTGAAATGATGCCAATTACTGAGATGAAACACAAAACTTATTATGATCAAATGTTTTTCAAAGATGATATTTTCTATACGGGTGAAACAAGTGAAAAATACCCCAATGGAATGCTTTGGAAAATTAAACTTGATAAAACAAAAATTCAAAAAGATGAATGGGCCTTAGTTGTTGAGCCAGGAGAAAATACTTTCGATGCTTGGTGGGCAGGCGGAAAAATAGTATTGAGATATATGGAAAAAGCATATCATGTGATGAAATTATTGGATACCGAAACAAATCAAATATCTGACATACCGCTCCCTGGAATTGGAAGCATAGGAACATTTAGTGCAAGAAAAGAACAAGGTCCTTACTATTATTCATACACCTCCTTCAACTCACCGACAACAATCTACAGATGGAATGATGAAAAAAACAAAACAATAGTCTGGGAAGAAAACAAATCCAGTGCAAATACAGAAGGGATAAACGTTAAACAAGTGGAATACACATCAAAAGACGGAACCATTGTCACAATGTTCGTTGTGCATAAAGAAGGTATTGTTCTTGATGGAAAAAATCCAACATTTCTGTATGGTTATGGAGGGTTTGCAATATCACAAACTCCTGGTTTCAGATCAAGCATAATTCCATTCCTGGAAAGTGGTGGGGTTTTTGCTCTCCCAAACTTGAGAGGCGGTAGTGAATATGGCGCCACATGGCATAACGACGGCATGTTAGAGAACAAGCAAAACACTTTTGATGACTTTATTGCAGCTGCTGAATGGCTTATAGAAAACAAATATACGAATTCAAAAAAAATAGTAATTTCTGGGGGTAGTAATGGTGGCTTGTTGGTTGGTGCAACAATGACACAGAGACCTGATCTGTTTAAGGCTGTAGTTTGTAGTGTGCCGTTGCTGGATATGGTTCGATTCCCTAAATTCCTAATTGCAAGTTTATGGAGAGCAGAGTATGGAGATCCTGATATAAAAGAAAATTTCGAATGGCTCTATGCCTATAGCCCTTATCACAACATCCCCATGACTAAAGAATGGCCGAGCCTTCTTTTAAAAACTGCTGACCATGATACAAGGGTAGATCCATTACATGCAAGAAAATTTGCTGCACTTGTCCAGGAATTACATCCAGATTCACTAACACTTTTAAGAGTTGAAAAAAATGCTGGGCATGGAGCTGGCAAACCATTGCACAAGGTGGTTGATGAATTGGCAGATACTTGGGCTTTTGTTTTCAATGAACTTGGTATTGAATTTAATCCTTAGCCCATTTTAACCACACATAAACAAATGCAGCAAAATATGCTATTCCTGCAATTATCTTCATAATAATTCCGCCAACAGACTGATCTTCTATTGGGGATAAATTCAAATAGCCTTCAAGCCTTGGAGCTTCACCATAGAACGGATACCACAAATCCTGAGCAAATGTTAAGAGGATAAAAAGTGGAATTTGAAATGTTGCAATTACAAAAAGATAGACAAGCAAGGTTGATCCAGGATACTTTTCCCAACTTTTGACAGGCCTCACAATAGGCCACCACATCACAAGGGCACCTATCACAAAGGTGAAATGCTCCAGGTCGTGAATAGGTCTACTCACCAAAGCTAATTCATAAAAATAAGGAATATGCCAAAAAATAAAAATACTATTAAAAATAAAACCTGCGATGAGAGGGTGAGTTATTTTTTTTAATCTTGAATTTTTTGAAAAAATCCTTTCTCCCATCCAGCCGGGAATTGCCAAAAGAAAGAAAAGAGGGGTTACAAAAATTAAAACAATATGCTGAACCATATGAACTGAAAAAAGATATTTTTCCCCAATTGCATCTATTGGTGAAGCAATTGCTATATAAAGAAAAATAAGACCCAAAATCCAATTCAAGAATTCTTTTTTTGGGAAAGGTTGATTCTCGATCCAGTCTTTCCTTCTTGGTCCAACAACAACAAAATATGCCAAAAAAAGACCTAAAACCAATGAAATTATCTCAGGAGAATTGTTCCAAAGATGCAAATCTTCTTCACTCGAATGACTTTGACCGGGATGGAGGAAAAAATTAATTAAAAGCAATTTTTATTCGACAGTAAAAGATCCTTTCATGAATACATAGTGTCCTGGAAAGGTGCATACAAACTCATATTCTCCGGCTGGAGGACTATCAAAAGTAAAAGACTCTGTAACATTTGGCTTAACAAGACTGCTCCCATAAATCACTTCATCCATTTCTGGAATATAGTTTTTTAGAGGGCCAGCTCCAACAGCTGCAACCCCAACCTCGTTCAACTTTCCTTTTTCAATTACTGCAAAATTGTGTTCCATGTTGGAGTTATTAACAAGTGTTAATGTAACGAGCGAACAAGCAGGAACAACAAGAGCGTCTTTATCAAAGTTCATAGGGTCCGAAGCGATAATCTCAAGATTGAAAGGGGTTCTTTCGAGACAATCCTGATCGATCTCTTCCCGCTCTTCTCCTGTTTCAGAATGAGAGGATTCCCCTCCCTCGTTTCCTGCCTGAAAAACAAAAGAAGGGGTTGTGAAATCTCTATCATAGATTTCCATTAATGCTGTAATCGTCCCAATTGCCAAGAAAAGACCGAAAAACAAAAGGGTCGTAAAAAACTTGTTGTCATGCTTTAAGTGCATAAAAACTTGAATAACATAATTGAATTTAACTATCGCTAAAATCAAAAGGCCGAAAGTAAAGACCCATTGAACTGGCCAATCTGGCATAACTATTTCGAGCCAGGTGATTAAAGCAAGAATCACGAAAACTTTTGTATATTGTTTTACAGATGAATGTTCTTTATCTGACATAAACTAACCTCCAATTGGTAACTCCAAAAGATAAATAACGGAAAAAATAACAATCCAAACCACATCTACGAAATGCCAATAAAGCCCTGCTATCTCGACCTCCAAGGCTCTTTTTTTGGTTATACCGCCCCAAAAAGAGTATATGAACATTGACAAAAGCCATAAAACACCTATCGCGACGTGAACACCATGGGTTCCCGTTAAAAGGTAAAAGGTGCTTCCGAACAAATTGGTTTTGAGCCTTAGCCCCTCATGTATAAAATGGTTAAACTCATAAACCTGAAAACCCAAAAAAGTTGCTCCGCATAAAAAAGTTGCAAAGCACCATATTCTAAATTTTTTCAAATTCCCTTCTTGTATACCTGCTAAAGTTAAAACCATAAAAAAACTACTTGCTAAAAGGATAAAGGTGCTGATTGAAGTGAGTTGCATGTCAAAAACATCCAAAGGGTAAGGCCCTTCAAGATTTTGCCCTTTGTAGATTAGATAAGCTGTTATCAACGATCCGAAAAACATACAATCTGAAGCCAAGAAAACCCACCAAAATAATTTAATGTTGGATTCTCCTGTATAGGTGTTTACATGGTGTTCATCATCACGAGATTCCTCTTTTTTCGATTTTGTTTTTTTTCTATCTTGAATCTTTGGAAAACTTTTAAAAAGGTTTACTAGAGCATAGTATGTTAAAAGTATGCACACAAAAACACCAAAAACAACGAAAGCGGTAAAAAGTGGCTGAAGGTTCATCCCTAGAGCCTCTCCATCACTGGCGAAAAAAACTGCAAATATCGATTGAAAACTCATTTTATTTTTTCCCTTTTTTTGGATATGGCAAATAATATTCTGCCTCTCCCTCCAATGCCCATCCATAAAAACCTAATAAAAATATACCCAACCCTACAAAACGTAAATCAGATGCATAAACAGCACCGAAAGATGCAATCATCAGGCCGAAAGAGGTTATCAATGGCATCCAGGATTTTCCTGGCATATGTATTCCATGAGGATCTCTTGGTAACATTTTGATTTTTTTACCAGAAATCTTGCTTTCCCAAAATTCATCAAGCTTGCTGACTATCGGTAAATCTGCAAAATTATAAACAGGGGGAGGAGATGGAATGCTCCATTCGAGAGTTCTCGCATCCCAAGGATCAGGTCCTATTTTCTTTTTACTCTTCACGGCTTTAACAACCTCTATGAAGAAAACAAGAAGCGATATACCCAAAACAAAAGATGCGAGGGTTATAAACCCGTTTAAAGCTGTCCACTCCATTTCGGAAGAATAGGTGTAAATCCTTCTTGGCATGCCTGCAGTTCCTAAGAAATGCATTGGAAAAAATGTTAAGTTGAAACTGTAAAAAATCCACCAAAAAAGTTTCTTGCCAAATTTTTCATCCATCATTTTCCCAAAGAATTTAGGCAACCAATATACCGTTCCTGCAAGGAAACCGAAAAGCCCTCCTCCAAGTATCGTGTAGTGGAAATGGGCAACGACAAAATAGGTGTCATGTTGTTGAAAATCAGAAGCAGCAGCTCCATGCATAAGCCCCGAAAAACCTCCTATCATAAATAAAAAAACAAGAGCTGTTGCATACATCATAGGAAGGGAAAACTTGATTTTCCCATTCCATAAAGTGAAAATCCAATTGAATATTTTGACACCTGTGGGAATTGCTATTGCTGCAGTTGTAATAGAAAAGGCAGAGTTCACAATTGGCCCCATTCCTACAGCAAACATGTGATGACTCCAAACTGTAAACCCCATAAAACCAATTGCAGCTCCGGACAAAACAACCAACGAATACCCAAATAAAGGCTTCCGTGAAAAAACTGGAATAATCTCTGAAACAATACCAAATGCTGGCAACACGATAATATACACCTCAGGGTGTCCAAAAACCCAAAAAAGATGTTGCCATAATATTGGATCTCCTCCAGCAGTTGCTTCAAAAAATACTGTCCCATAGTTTCGATCCATAAACAGGATAACTAAAGCTATTGTTATTACTGGAAGAGCAAAAGCAAGCAAGAATGCAGTCACAAAAGCCATCCATGAAAATACAGGCATTTTCATAAGTGTCATCCCTGGAGCTCTCATATTTATTATTGTTACTATGAAATTTATTGCTGCAACAGTTGATGATATTCCTGTCAAGATCAAACCAAGTATCCAAAAATCTACACCATGGCCTGGACTGTATGTGCTAGAAGTTAATGGAGCATAAGCAAACCATCCTGCACCTGAAGCACCTCCCATAAACCAAGAAGCATTCAAAACTATACCTCCGGCTAAATACATGTAATACGAAAAAGCGTTTAGTCTTGGGAATGCCACATCTCGAGCTCCAATCTGCAATGGAATTATGAAATTAAAAAATGCTGCTGCAAGAGGCATTATTGCAAGAAATATCATCGTTGTAGCATGCATTGTGACAAGTTGGTTGTATGTTGAGCCAACAAAAATTTCCAAATCATTCGCTGATAGTTGAGTTCTTACAAAAAGAGCCTCTAGTCCACCTACAAAAAGAAAGAAGAAAGAGGTGTAGAGATACAAAATTCCTATTCTTTTATGGTCAACCGTTGTCAACCAACTGATCAAACCATCTTCTTGGGCAGGTCTTTTTTTCAAAAAAGAAAGCCATTTTGGCAAAGCTAATTTTTCACTGTGTCCCGACATCAATAAAGCTCCTTGAGGTATGCAATAATTTTCCTTATCTCTTCTGAGGAAAGTGCACTGTTCTCATTTGTATACATAGGGCCCTGTAAAGACATTATGTTATCTGGTTTAAACTTGGAAGGGTCTTGCATCCATGCTTCAAGATTTTCTTCTGTGTTCTCAACCCACATTCCAGCTAGTGTTTCACGACTTGCAAAATGAGACAGGTTAGGTCCTGTGATTCCAACAGCTACATCGTAGCCTTTTATAGCATGGCATGTAATACACATTTTTGTTAAGAAAAGATCCTTCCCTTCTTGAGCCATTTCTGTAGTTGGCAAGTTTGCAGGAGAAGCCTCATGTTCGACCCATTTTAAGAAATCTTCATCGTTTGTAGCATGGACTTTGAATTTCATTTTTGCATGAGATGAACCACACAACTCCGCACATTGTCCATAATACGAACCTTCCTCATCTGCTTGGAACCATAAATAATTATCATGTCCTGGGACAGCATCAACCTTACCTCCCAAACGAGGAACCCAAAAACTGTGAATAACATCGACTGAACTGACATTAAATTCAATTGGACGGTTTGTTGGTATTGTTAATTCATTTGCAGTAAGAACATCGTATTCAGGAATCTCAAACTCCCACCAATATTGGTGTCCTATTACATTAACCTTTAACGGATTTGAACCCCTTGGAGGTTCTGCTAATTTATATAAAAGCTTAACATTAGGAACTGCGATAATAACTAATATTATTGCCGAGACAACCATTAAACCAATTTCCAATTTCACATTTCCATGTTCTTGCTCTGGTATCTCATTATCGCCTGGTTCGGCTTTGAATTTGATTATGGAATAAAGCATAAAACCACCAACAATAACGAAAATGGCCAGACATATGTAGAGCGTGAATAAGAATAAATCTTTTTGATCAGAGGCAACGGGCCCAGCAGGGTTTAGCCAATCTTGGGGAGATCCCAGGTAAAAAATAAAATCAAAAAACATAATCAAGGAGATATTGTATAACCTTATTAAAAGGTTAAAAAGAAAAATTCAACCAACAACAAAACCATAAAAAGCGACATAAATAAAACTGAATTTTTGAACAACCTTTTCCCCGTTATGTTATTTCCCTTATTAAAACAAAGTGCTGATGTTTCCTTCAAATAAAAAACTGTTATTACTAGCAAAAGAAAACTAATTGAAACAAAATTTATCTTTTCAATCACCAGAACAAGCATAGAAAGAACCATCAAAATTGTGTAAATCATGATTTGTTTTTTTGTAAGATCTTCATCGCCAACTGTTGGAAGCATTTTGAAAACTGTTTTTTCGTAGTCTTTTTTATACATCAATGCCAAGGCCCAAAAATGAGGAGGTTGCCAAAAAAACATAACATAAAAAATAAGCAAAGCTATTCCTGTCAGGGATCCCCAAGTATTCATTACTGCAGCATATCCCACCAAGGGAGGTAAAGCTCCGGGAACCCCGCCTAGAACAGTACAAAATGAAGTTTTTCTTTTTAAAAAAAGTGTATAAACGATAACATAAAGAAATACGGCCAAAAAAACTAAAATTGCTGAAAGCAAGTTGCAGTAATGATAGAGAATTAAAAATCCAGAAACCAACAGAAAAGATGCATAAAACCAAGCATCCTTTACTTTGATTTTTTTTCTTGGGATGGCTCTTTCTTTGGTTCTATCCATCAAGACATCCATGTCTCTATCCAAAATATTATTAAAAACACTCCCTGAAGAAGAAGCTAAAGCTGTCCCTAAAAGCAAAAACAAGAACCTTTCCCAAAAGTAAGAAATCCCTCCAAGGAAGTCTATATATGGTTCCACAAAAGCATTTGAATTCCAGTCAGCAACACCAGCAAAAAATCCAACAGCTGTACTCAGCAAAACTAAAAAAGTTATTCTTGGTTTTGTTATTTCTATATAAGGATTATCTTTTTTCAACTTTCCCCCCGAGTAAATATCTCGAGGAATTCGAAACATGCATATACCAAATTACTGCAGCAATCATCAAATGTCCTGTTATGTATATTGGATAATCTTTAGCAGCAAGAGAGAGGAAAACCCCGGCTCCTAAAATAAGTTGTGATACCGATAAATATGCAGCCCATGTGGATTTTTTTGAAACAGAAACTGGCTGGCTAGTCCTTCTTGCCCTTGCCATTGCGCTCATTGAAAGACCTGTCACAAGAAAACCAAAAATGATATGAGTTATCAGAATATGAGAAGCCCCTTTTGCCAAATGAACATGGGCCGCCCCGACAAGTATTTGAAGAAAGGTAGCAAATGCACAAATCTTGGAAAGATTTATAAAAGGTTGTGTATCTTTGTTTTCTTTTTTTTCTGAAATAGCACTTTTCCATATTGCCAAACTTCCAAGAAAAATCATGCTTGTGAAGAGATGTGCAAACACCAAAACTGGCTCCTCGAGTTCAGTCTTAACAGTAAAAGCTCCCAATGCACCTTGCACTAAAAGCAATACAAGTGAAAGGTATGCAATTCCTCTGGTTTTTTTGATTTTAAAAGATTTAAAAAATGCAAGAAAAGTAAAAAGACCAACGATAACTGCTCCTAATCTATGTAACCATTCTGTAAATTGCTCTGGGTTGTTAAAATCAGGCAACCATCCGCTATCGCAAAGCGGATAAACATCTGAACAACCCATGCCAGAACCGCTAGAAGTTGTATAGCCTCCAAGAGCAATCAAAAAAATTGTTGCAAAAATAGTAATTTTTAAATGTTTGTTAGCCATTAAGCAATGCTGAATTCTAAACTTTAAAAATAAAATTAGACCTAATGTTTAAAATCCCGAAAAATTACGAAGAGGCAAAAAAATGGATTCGGCCCATGTTTGTAATCATGATCTTGTTACCTGTTCTTTTTCTTTTTGTCGCAAATGCTACAAAATCAACATCACTTCCAGAATATTTCAAAGTCCCATCTTTTGAACTTATAGATCAAAACAATAAAAAATTTCTATCAAAAGAAATGCTTGGTGAAATCTGGATGGTCAACTTCTTTTTTACAGAATGCAAGAGTGTGTGTCCGATGCAAATATCAAAAATAAAAAATTTCAAAAACAACCATCCTCAAATAAAAATCAAAACAATAAGCTTTACCGTTGATCCAAATAATGATACTGTTGAAAAACTATCCAATTACGGAAAAGACTTGTCGATAAACTCTGAAGAATGGAAACTACTTACTGGTCCTGAAGAAACTGTTAGAAATGTTGTGGTTGAAGGTTTCAAGAGTGGGATGGATATCATCGAAGAAAGAGGCATCTTTGATATCGCACATGCGAATTACATATTGATAGTTGATAAAAATGGTTTTGTAAGAGAGATAGTCGGTTTTGATGAAAAAGATTTTGAGGAAAAAATTATCTCTATTTACAAAAACCTGAAATGAACACTTTCAAGATGGTTTTGAAAACCAAATTGATTTGACCTTCCTTAAACAAGAAAAAAATTCAAAAAGGCTCAACGCCGTTTGGTGTTTGTTTGTTTCTAAAGTGTTGATAATTTCTGAAGTGTTAAAAAAAATATAGGTTTCGTTTTTGCCATTTATCGACTTGGCAAGACGGATTACATGATTTGCAAAAATGGATTTTTCCAAATCTTTTGAAGTGATTTCATAAGATTCACTTCCTTTAACACAGATTCCTTTTTTGTTTATTTCTATCTTTAAATCAAAATCTGAAATCTCTAAACTCGCCCACTCATCTTTCAGGTATTTTCTATGGCTTTCTTGAAACTGCCAATTGTTTTCAAAATCCTCTCTTCGTCTTGCCTTGAAATGTAAATCGGCTCCATTAAAGAAACGAATCAAAAAATTTTCATTGGTAAACGAAGGGTCTTCGGATTCAAGCATTTTTTTACAAATTAAATAATTGCCAAATCTGCAACTTGGTCACCGGGTTTCAAGGTGATAACAATAACTCCTCGACTTGATCTTTTCTGCTGTGATATTTCGTCAATTTTTGTCTTGTAAATCTGTCCATCAGCAGTTGCAATACCCACTTCTTTTTCATTGCCTATAGCTCTGCATCTTGCGAGATGTCCAACACCTTTTCTTTTCGAACCCTTTGGGGTTTTAATCGAGTATATTTTGACTCCTTTGGAACCTCTATGGGTTTTTCGTACAAGATGTGCATCCATCAATTTACCTAAACCTTTGTCCGTAACAAACAAAACCCTATCTCCGGAAGTAAGGCTATCGCCTTCCAGGATTATGGTTTCTTTATTTTTTGACATCTTCACACCTAAAGACATCTGTTTAGGGATCTTGTGCTTTACAGGGTTTCTGTGCTTGATAGGGAGACTGACTACTTCTTCAAAAGCTTTAACCTTAGCCCCTATATCAACAAGGAGCTTGCTTCTTGGCGGGAAGTGTAATTTTCTTTCAGGAAAGGGAGCCAAGCCAGTATCTATTCTTACAATGAACTCATCATTGCTTCCTTCTGAATCTATAATCTTTCCTGCAAATTTAGAAACACCTTTTGGTTGAATTGTTACTACAGAAGATCCATCATCAAGTTTTTCAATAGAATCAAGACTTCCGGAAACCTTGGATTCAAGACCAACAATACCAGCATCAACAATCTTGTCGATAACCTTTCCTCTCTTTGTGGTTTCTAAAGTCATAGCCTTGACTCCGCCAGCTGTTCTTCCCATCACTCTTATCTCAGATGCTGGAAGATGAGATGCTTTACCATTCGCTGTAACCGTCAAAACCCTATCGTTGCCATCAACCCACAAAGCATTCACTATCCTGTCTCCTTTGTCAACCCTCATAACTTTTTTCCCAGGTTTCATGATTTTTGCAACATCTTTCTGAGCAAGGCGTTTCACTCTCCCCTTTTCGGTCAAGAGTAAAAGGCTTTCCTTCTCTTTTTTTCTTGCTCTTATACAAACTACTTTTTCTTTCTGTAATTCTTTTCTGTAGTTTTGAACAGGGATACCTTTTGCAATCCTTCCCCCCTCAATAACATCGTAAACAGGTATTGAGTAAATCTTTCCATAATCTGTAAACATGAATAGCTCATCTGTATTCCAGCAGAGATCTAACTGCTTTACTTTGTCTTTGTCTTGGAGTGTAATTCCCTTGATTCCCTGTCCTCTCCTCTTCCATGTTTTGAAATCAGTAAGTGGAATTCTCTTGATGTAATTTTTTTCAGTGAAGACAACAACCTGAAGCTCAGGCTGTATAACCATCTCGTCTCCCGCTTCTCTTGAGTCTATTTTTGTTCTACGAGCATCTCCGTATTTATCTCTCCATCCTTCCATCTCTTCCCTTAAAACCTTTTTAAGGGTCTTCTCTTCCCCTAGTATCTTGTTATACCAATTTATCGAATCTTGAAGTTCGTTCATTTCAACCTGTAACTTTTCAACCTCAAGACCTGTTAGCGTTCCAAGTTGCATTCTTACAATTGCATCAGATTGGAGTAAGGATATTTTTAATTCTTTCGCTAGATTGGTTTTAGCTTTTTCTCTATCTTTGCTTTTCTTTATTATTTTGATAACAGCATCAATATCTTTAAGTGCGACTAACAAACCTTCAACGATATGAGCTCTTGCTTCTGCCTTTCTTAACTCGAAAGCAGTTCTTCTTTTAACAACGGTGGAACGATGAGTTATGTAGTTGAACAAAGATTCTTTTAGAGGCATGGGTCTTGGAGCACCATCTACAAGCGTAATCATACGAGCAGGGAAAGAACTAGAAAGTGAAGTGTGTTTGAATAAAAGGTGTAAAACTAAATTGGGATCTCTTCTTGCAGAAACTTCAACAACAATACGAATTCCTTGCCTTCCTGATTCGTCACGAACAGCTTTTATACCTCTAATTCGATCCTTATTTGCAGCTTCATGTATCTGTAAAACAATATTTGATTTCTTAACTAAATAAGGGATTTCAGTAATGATTATTTTTGCATTTTTCCTTCCATCAGCAGGTTCAATTTTGACTTTTGCCCGGACTTTTACAGACCCAACACCAGTTTCCATATAGGACTTGATTCCAGCTTTTCCCTGTATCACTCCGCCAGTTGGAAAATCTGGACCTTTGACGATTTTCATTAAATCAGAAACCTCTGTTTCAGGATTGTCCAAAAGGGTGAGGGCCCCGTCTAAAAGTTCTGTAAGGTTGTGTGGTGGAACCGCTGTACTAACTCCGACAGCAACTCCCATTGAACCATTCATGAGAAGGGTTGGAAGACGACTTGGGAGCAATCCCGGTTCTTCATCCGAAGAATCATAATTTGGAGCAAAATCAACAGTGTCTTGCTCAACTTCAGCGAGCATCTCCATTGCGATTGGGGAGAGTCGACATTCAGTGTATCTTTGTGCCGCAGGAGAATCTCCATCTATTGAACCAAAATTGCCATGACCATCCACCAAAGGATAACGTAAAGAAAATGGTTGGGACATTCTGGAAAGAGCGTCATATATTGCATTGTCACCATGAGGATGCCATTTACCCATCACAGACCCAACAACACGAGCAGACTTTCTATAAGGTCTTCCTGGGGATAGATTCATATTCCCCATTTCAAACAATATTCTCCTCTGTACAGGCTTCAAACCATCTCTTGATTCGGGAAGGGCACGACCACATATAACAGACATCGCATAATTGAGGTATGAATCCTCCATTGTCTCTGAAAGGTCAACAGTGTGTATTCGTTCTAAAGATTCAAAAAGATCGCTCATAATTTATAAGGGCTAAAACCACTCTGGATCAAGTATTTCTGGGTTTTCAATATTCTATCATTTTTTAAAAAAAAATTACCTTTTTTCCCTCAGTTGGTTAGGATAACCTTTTAAGCCGGTGTGGCGGAATGGTAGACGCGCTAGTCTTAGGAACTAGTGTCCGTT
>CAYFJE010000021.1:0-13828 GCA_964343345.1 uncultured bacterium | reverse complement strand
TTGGCATATTGAAATTACCTGATGTGTATAGACGACTCCATGCCTCTGGAAAATGTGATACTCTTGGTATATTTCTTGCTGTAATTGGGATTTCTATCTCTTTGGAAAACTGGACAGAGATTTTGAAAGTTGTGATGATTCTTGTGTTTGTTGGAATCGCCAATCCAACATCTACTCATTTAATCGGAAGAACAGCAAGACAGTCGAAAATCAAAGCTTGGAAAAAACAAAATGATTCTTGAATTAAATATCTTTCTTTACATAATTGCTTTTTTATTGGCTCTTGTTGCTTTGAAAAACAAAGACTTGATTATTGCTGTTATTTCATTAAGTGGTTTTTCTTTCTGTATGGCTCTTCTCTACTCTTCCTTGGGGGCGGTTGATGTTGGTTTAACAGAGGCTGTGATAGGGGCAGGGGTAAGTGGCGTAATAATGATTGCTGCTGTATGGCATATAAGGGTGAAAAGAAATGAAGAGTAAAAAAATTTTTGTACTTTTCTTTCTTGGAATAATATTATTTTTCGCTCAAAAAGATATTGAAAATTTTGGATCAGAGAGCATTGTTCACAGAAAGACAAATACAACATACATAGAAGAATCTTACAAAAAAACCCATACAAAAAATGTTGTAACTGCTGTCCTTGCAGACTGGAGAAGTACTGACACTTTTGGCGAAACTATGGTTATTTTTGTTGCCGGAATCGGAATACTTTTAATCTTAGGAACAAAAAAAATAAGATGAGGGGTCCAACAAAAAGTATTGTGGTTGACAGTATTGCAAGGGTTTTGATTCCATGTATATTCACTTTTGGCTTCTATGTCTTGTTTTTTGGACACGAGTCTCCAGGAGGGGGATTTCAAGGGGGTGCTATTATCGCTTCTGGCATTATTTTGAGCAGAATGACATTGCCGTTAAAAGATAGTTTTTCGATAATGTCTGATAAAAAAGCATTTAGTGTCGCCACTATTGGGGTTTTCATTTATCTCTCGGTTGGAGTTATTACCTTTTTTCAAACTGGGAATTATTTTGATTACTCTATGTTGACCGCTATTCTTGAAAAACCCTTCAATCATTATTGGGGGATTATGGCTGTTGAAATAGGGGTGACATTGTGTGTTGTGGGAACAATGGTTTTAATATTTGATGTTTTGGCAGAGGATTACACTTAATGGATTTTTCTGGAAAAATTCCTTATATTGCAAACTGCTTGCTATTGATGCTTGGGGCTTGGGGGGTTCTCTCTCAAAATAATCTTTTGAAAAAAATTATTGGCATAAACATAATGCAAAGTTCAGTCATACTCTTCTTTATAAACCTAGCTTATTTAAAAAATGGAGAAATCCCGATCAACCCCGATTCAAATGCTCAGCATATTGCACCACTCCCTCACGTTTTGATGCTGACAGCAATTGTTGTTGGTGTTGCGTTTACAGCAGTGGCATTGTCTCTTTTGGTTAAAATAAATTCTGGTTACGGTTCCTCAAACGAGTTAAAAATACTGGAAAAAATTAATAAAAAATCATGATTTTTTCAATACCTATGTCGATGTTTGCTGGAGCAATTTTTACAATAATGCTAGGTTCAAAAATAAACCCTAAAAAGATCGCCTTATTTTTTTCTTTTTTAAATCTTCTGATGTGTTTTGGGTCAAAGACTTACCTTGATAAAAAAATTGGATTAGGAGGCTGGAGTTCTGAAGGAGGTATTGTCATGTCCTCAGATCCCATAGGTTCGATTCTTGTGTTCTTGATATCGTTACTTGGTTTTTTGGGAATTCTTTATGCTTCTGGAAACACTGCGGAAAAAGGGAAAGAGCATATTTTATTTTTTTCCTTAACGATGTTTTTGCTTGGGGCTTTGCAATCAATCTCTTTCAGCTGGGATCTTTTCAATATGTATGTTTGGCTTGAGCTTTCTGCAATTTGTGCATTTGCACTCATTGGATACAAAACGAAAGAAGGTGCTTTTGCATCATTTAGATATCTTTTGACTTCTGGAGTTGCAGGTGTCTTTTTTTTACTTGGTGTTGGTTTTGTTTATGGTGTAACTGGGACATTGAATCTAACTAAAATTTCGAATTTTGCTTTTGTCGCTGGTGCAAACACCACTCTTGCGTCTGGCTTTATATTGATAACATTGGCTCTTTTGATGAAAATGGCTGTAACACCATTTCACTTTTGGCTTCCTCAAGCATATTCAAACAGCCCAAACAAAACACTGGGAATAATCCCAGCGATAATGACAAAAGCCCCTGCCGTTGTGTTGCTCAGACTTGTTTTCTACATCCCTGCAACAGGAACAAACTGGATAATTAATAGTGATTTGGTGATGTACATGGGAGGAATTGCCGTCATCTATGGAAGCATTATGGCAATTAGACAACTCGGATTAAAAAAACTGCTGGCTTACTCAAGCATTGCTCAACTAGGACTTGTCGCGATCGGAATAGGGCTGATGAATATAAATGGAGCAATGATCCAAATAGTTGCACATAGCATTATGAAATTTAGTCTATTTTGTACAGTTGGAGCACTATCGTCTTTTGCTGAAATAAAAACTGTGCCGCAACTACAAGAACTTTGGAGAAAATCCCCGACACTTTCTTGGGTTTTTCTTATTTGTGGATTTTCATTGGCTGGGATACCCCCTTTTGCAGGATTTTGGGCAAAATATCACCTTGTATTGGGAGCCCTTGAGTCTAGCAATTGGGTTATTGTTTCTGTCATTGTTTTCTCAAGTTTGCTAACAGCTGCCTATTTTTTTAAAATCCTTGAAAAAATCATCTACTCAAGAAAGGGGGCTGCGCAGAAAATCAAAATTCCTTTTTCAATAAGCTTCCCCATTAGCCTTGCATGTGTTCTAACGATATTTTTTGGTTGGGGTTTATCTTCAGTTCTCGCATTGCTTGGAGGAAGAATATGAATTCAATCATTTGGATGTTTCTTGCGGGATTTATTGCAACTGTGTTGATTTCCCTGACTGACTTTAATAAAAAAATTAGAAACTTTATATTTCTTTTTGTACCTTTTTTTGTTTTTTGGAAAGCCTTGAATTGGCCCAGTTTTGAAAATGTTTTTAATTACAAGATTCAAAATATAAACTTAATTGATTTTGGACAAAACCTCAGTCTTGCAATAAGCAATAATCCTGATAGCATTTCAAAAATATTCCTTCTTCTTGTAACATTTCTTTGGATATTTTCATCATTTTATGCACTTTCTTATGTAAAAAAAAATTCACTAAAGAAAAGTACGAGGTTCTTGTCTTTGTTTACACTTGCTGTAAGCAGTGCTGTTGGGCTCAGTATATCTGCTAATCTTTTGACTTTTTTTGTTTTTTACGAACTGCTGACAATAGCAACATGGCCTCTTGTTTCACATAAAGAGACGAAAAAGGCAATTGGTGCTGGTAGAAGATATCTGATATACACCTTGTCAGGAGCATGCCTGATGATCCTAGGGATTATTATTATTTGGAAATATTCCGGAAATCTAGATTTTCAACAATCAAGAGGAATGCTCGAAAACATCCCTAATGATCTCAAAAATATGACAATAGCTCTTTTGTTAACTGGATCGGCTGTGAAAGCGGCAATAGTTCCTTTGCATAGTTGGTTGCCTAGAGCTATGGTTGCTCCAACCCCTGTTTCAGCTTTATTGCATGCAGTTGCAGTTGTGAAAGCTGGGGTTTTCGCAATGCTCATAATGATACAAAATGTAATCGGGATTGAACTAATGTTTAATTCTGGAGCAGATAGTTATATATTTGTTTTTTCTGGGGCAACAATCTTGTATGCTTCATTTCGGGCATGTGGAGAAGATAGCTTGAAAAAAAGACTGGCTTATTCAACCGTTGCACACCTTTCTTATATCGTTTATGCCGGAATGCTGAGCGTTACTGCTGCTGTAGTGCATTTTGTTGCTCATGCACTAATGAAAATAGTCCTGTTTATGGTTGCTGGAATGATACAAACAGAAACTGGGAAAAAGAGAATCAGCGAAATGGACGATATTGGAAAAACCCTCCCAAAAACTTTTACTCTTTTTACACTGGCCGCCCTTGGTCTGATTGGGTTACCCCCCGCTATAGGCTTTTTATCGAAATTTTTTCTTTTAGGTTCTGCCCCGAATCAACCGAATTTCCTTTCCAGCTGGATTTTTGTTTTTTCTGGGCTTTTAAGCGGAGTTTACTTTTTCCCGGTTATCGTAAAAGGTTGGTTTGGAAACAGTAATGCCGAGCAACGAAATGAAAATTTGGGGATGCTTATTCCTATGATGCTGATTACATTATCAGCCTGTATTGCAACTTTTTTTGGAGATGGTTTTTAAAAAATGACAAATTTTGAAATTTTCCTATACCCATTTTTAATTTCAGTTATTGTGATTTGGAGCATCCCTGCCAATTTGTATAAAAAAACGAGTATTGCAAAATACATACACCTCCTTACCCCTTTAGCTTCAATGTATTTGCTTTTTGGAACAAAAGAGGAAACTCTTCCTGAACTGAAATTTACATTTGCTTTTGTTTTCATATTGATAACTTTTTTAAGTTCTTTGAATTCTCTTCACATCAAAAACAAATGGCACGACTGCTCTTCTCTCTTTTATGCAGGTTCTGCCATTGGCGTTGTAACAAGTTCAAACTGGTTAAATTTCTTGCTTTCCTGGGAAATGATGCTCCTTGGTTCTGTTTTTCTTATCCTTTCAAAAAATGATCCGGAATCAAGATCGGCTGCTATAAAGTATTTTTACTATCATCTCTTTTCAGGATCGCTTGTCATGTTTGGGATTGCGAATCTTCCTAATCGTGAATTTGATGGCATTTTATTGCCGGGCTGGGATGAACCCTATTCTCTACTTATTCTTGTCGGAGTGTTACTTAATGCAGCAGTACCACCACTTCATTCCTGGGTTCCCGACATATATCCAAAATCGTCCCCGACAGCAAATGTTTTCCTTAGTGCATTCACAACAAAAGCGGCTGTCTATGTTTTAATTAAGTTTTTTGTTGGATTAGATTTCTTGATTTACATTGGTGCAATCATGGCTATATATGGAGTTGTTTTTGCAATGATCTCCAACAGTATGAGAAAACTTCTTTCTTACCATATCGTGAGTCAAGTTGGATACATGGTTGTTGGTGTTGGTGTTGGGACATCCTTTTCAGCTGATGGATCTGCGGCTCATGCTTTCAGTCACATTATCTACAAAGGCCTTCTCTTCATGTCAGTAAGCAGCTTGATATATGCAACAGGGAAAGAAAAAATCACTGAGTTAGGCGGCCTTATTAAAAAAACACCATTTATTTTTGTTGGTTTTGCGATTGGTGCACTCTCTATAGCCGGAGCTCCTGGGTTTAATGGATTTATTAGCAAGTCAATGATTGTTGATTCAGTTCACATTGCACATCTTGAAACTATATCGAGCATGCTTAGCATCGCTTCAATAGGTACATTTTTGTCAATAGGAATGAAGATGGGATGGTTTATATTTTTTGGAAAAAACACAACAATAAAATTAAAAAAAATACCAAAAAATATGAGCTTGGCAATGGGGATTTCCTCAATAATTTGTTTTATTTTTGGAATAAAACCCAATCTCCTTTATGGAATGCTCCCCGGAAAAGCTTTTGTAGACAGTGCCGTATACAATCCATGGTCAAAATCACATGTTTTACATGCTCTTGAGATTCTTGGGGTTGGGTTTTTTGTTTTTCTAATCTTTAAAAAATACATCCAGCCAAAAGAAAAAACTGTGAAAGAGTTCGGACACCTTTATTCAAAAATCTTTGGTTTAATTCTGAACACATCAATTTCTTTTTCAAAAAACGTTTCGAAAAGCTTGGAACTGGAAATTAAAAACATATGTCAAAACCTAAAAAAAGATATTCGTTCAGAAAAATCAACCTTAATTGGAGAAAATCCATTAAAAACACTGCCTTTGGGGGAAAGGCTGTTGACTGTTCTCTTTTTAATGTTAGTATTTTTATTATTGGCAGGATGAAAAAACTTTTTTTGATTCTTTTGATTTTTTGCTGTTCAAGTTGCAGCATATGGAAACAAAAACAAATTGATGATGCGCTCAAAAAGAGTATTGAGCAGGAACTGGCAAAAGAAAAAAAGGTTGTTTTCTTTCTTCGTGAACTCAGCATTATCGTCAACAATGGAAGAGTTGGTCTGCATGGAAATGTTGACAACGAATCTCAAAAAGAAATAATCATTGCGATTGTTAAGGCTGTTGAAGGTGTTGAAGAGATTGACGACAACATAACCGTTGGTGACCAAGCGGGCTATATGGGCTTATATTAATTAGTTTGTTATCTAATACCTTTCTTGCTTTTTGTCATTTTGTGCTCTGCGATAATTCCTTCAGCAATCCATGTTGGAGTGTGTTCAATGTCAAAAATTGTTAAAATTACGTAATCTTCAGTGTTTTCCTCTAGAAGAGCAGCTTCAATTTCTATTTCGCTTTTGGATAAAGCTGCTAATAGGGTTGGTGTTGAAAGTTCGTAAGCTGCACCTGTCCCGTAATCAATTATTAGACCGGGCAACCCCCCAAATAAAGCATTCCCCACAAGCACTCCGAACCAGTCAGACTTTCGCTGCACAACCAAAGTTTGACAATCGTATCCCTTTTTGCAAACTTCAATATTCCAATACTTAGCCTCCGCTTTGTTAAGAGCTATTGTTGCCGGCAGCTGAAATGTTCCATAACCTTCCACTGTTGCCGTTGCTCCAGAAACATTTGCTTGGATAAGGACGTCTCCAGTTTTTCCAACAGTAATTGTTTTACACGATGAAGAAGCGAGAAAAACCAAAATTAATAAAAAAACATTTTTAAACATAACTAAACCTCCATTAAGTTATAGTCTACTTAATTTAATGTTAGTTTCTTTTTTTTATCTGAATCCCAAAAAGACAGGAAACGACAAACAGTCCGAACCAGGTGATGGCATATCCAAGATGCGGAAGGTTTTGCTGCGGCAAAACCCACCAAGAAACCAACTCTCCATCCGCTTTTTCGATAAGTTCTCCTTTCTTGTTTTCTGAACCATGCAAGACAACAAAACCAGCAATCTCCAAATCAGGAATTTCGGCTTTGAAATGTGATCTTATCGACAAAGGGTCCATGTATGAAAAAACGGCAATCCCCTTTTCTTCTTTTACCGGTTTCGATTCTTCTTTTGTGAATTGCGCGAAAGGAACGACTAGCCCTTCAACACTGCCTTTCTCGCTCATTGAATTTAGAAAACTTGACTTTTTTGAAATCCAGCCCCTATCCACAATGTAATGGGTATCCGAATTTTTTGGCTTGAATAAAGCTATCAAGCCATATCCTTCTTCACTGTAAAAATATCTTCCTGAAATTAAAACATAGGTTAAAAAATCTCCTTTGGCACTTGCTTTTCTGAAAGATAAATCTTCTTTTGTTTCTTTCAAAGAAACAAGAGGGCTTGACATTTGAGAATCAATGAATTTTGTAAGTTCTTGTTTTTCGTTGTGTCTATTTATTTGCCATATGCCAAGGTTCAAGAAAACAATCGAAGCAAATAGACAAAAAAAAAGAATTTTATGCTTTGATTTCATCCTCATATCATAGACTTGTCTTAATGAAAGACGCTTCTCAAAAAAAATGGAAAATCATAAATCAAGAAATCTTGCACTCAGGATATTTTGATTATTTGAAAATTTCGTCTAAATACGAAAGATACGACAAAAAATGGAGTAAAAAGATTGAGAGGGAGGTCTTTGAAAGAGGTGATGCTGTCTCTGTCTTGCTTTACGACCCTGAAAAAGATTCTATTGTCATGGTTGAGCAATTTAGAGCTGGGGCAACGAGGCATCCAAAAGGGCCTTGGACATTGGAGATTATTGCTGGGACGCTTGAAAAACATGAATCTCCTGAAGAATGTGTTGTTAGAGAGGTTGAAGAAGAGGCTGGATTTAAACTAAAAAACCCCTTGATAAAAATTTCCGATTATCTAGTGAGTCCTGGTGGTAGTACAGAAAGAATGTGGCTTTTTTTTACAGAAGTCAATAGTGAAAATATAGGGGGAATATATGGTTTAGAAGAATCAGGAGAAAATACAAAAGTGGTTGTTCTGAAACGAGAAGAAGCAATGAAAATGATTGAAGTTGGAGAGATTTTTGTTGCAACTGCAATCCTTTCACTTTACTGGTTGCAAAACAGGTTGAGAAATGAATAAAAATCCTTTAAAAAGATTGCTAAATCACCTTCGTGGAAAAAACAAAAAAGTATTTTTTGCAAGTCTTTTTTCCATTTTAAACAAAATCTTTGACCTGGCTCCGCCTGTTCTAATTGGAGCAGCTGTAGATATAGTTGTCAGAAAAGAAGATTCGATTTTAGCTGAATATGGATATCCTGATCCAAAAGATCAAATATCAGTTCTTGCAATACTGACAGTAATAATTTGGGCAATGGAGTCTTTATTTCAATACTGCTATGCTTGTCTTTGGAGAACCTTGGCTCAAGAAGTTCAACACAGTTTAAGGACGGAATGTTACTCCCATGTACAAAATCTTCATATGGGTTGGTTTAAAGAACAATCGCAAGGAGACCTTATGTCCGTTATGAACGACGACATAAATCAACTGGAAAGATTCCTTGATGAAGGGGCGAATGACCTTTTGCAAGTAGCAACTACTGTTATCGTTATTTCTGCAGCATTTTTCTCAATTGAAAGCAGTATCGCAGTTTGGGCCATGTTGCCAATTCCTTTCATTATTCTTGGATCTTTTAAATTTCAAAACAAAATCTCTCCTAGGTATGCTTTGGTTCGAAAAAGAGTTGGTGAACTCAATGCACTGTTGGCAAACAATCTAATGGGAATATCTACAATCAAAAGCTTTACGAAAGAAAAATACGAAACAGAGAGGATAAAAAAATCATCAAACCTGTATGTTGAAGCAAATAAACATGCAATTAGTTTAAGTTCAGCATTTACACCTCTCATAAGAATGGTTATTGTTGTTGGCTTTACGGCAACTTTAGTTTACGGAGGCAACCTTGCCTTAACTGGAAAGTTAGAAGTAGCAGCATATAGTGTTATGGTTTTTATGACCCAAAGACTTTTGTGGCCATTAACAAATCTTGGCAGAACCTTTGACCTTTACCACAGAGCCATGGCTTCAACTGTAAGAGTTTTAGATCTTCTGGATACGAAAATTGAAGTAAGGGAAGGCGGGCTTACCTTTAAAAAGAACAACATTCGAGGAAAAATTCAATTTAAAAATGTTTCTTTTGGCTATGAAGGTCGTCCTCCACTCTTCAAAAATCTTGATTTGTCTTTTGATGCTGGCTCAACTGTTGGGATAGTTGGAGCTACAGGTTCTGGAAAAACAACCTTGATACGTCTTCTTTTAAGATTTTACGACCCTTCAAAAGGGAAAATTTTTTTAGATGATGAAGATATTTCAAACTGCTCTATAAAAAGTCTTCGAGATGTAATTGGGCTTGTGAGTCAAAAAACAATCTTGTTCCCTGGATCCATTGAGGAAAATATCAAATACGGATCTGAAAAAGCGAGTCAGGAAGACATGTATGATGCTTCAAAGATTTCGGAATCGGAAAAGTTCATTGGATCTCTTCCTGAAAGATACAACACAAAAGTAGGAGAAGGGGGAGAGAAGCTTTCTGTTGGACAACGTCAACGGCTTTCAATAGCAAGAGCAATAATCAAAAAGGCACCCATAATCATTTTTGACGAAGCTACTTCATCTGTTGACAATGAAACTGAGCTTGCGATACAGAAATCCCTATCTGTAGTTTCTAAAAACAAAACAACAATCATCATTGCTCATAGATTGTCTACAGTAAGAAAGGCAGATATCATATTCGTTCTAAAAGACGGAAAGTTGGTAGAGAGCGGAAAGCATGAGAGATTGATAAAAACTAATTCTTACTACAAGAATCTTTGGGATATACAAACAGGAAGGATTTTTGATTAAATTTTGGTTTAATACTGTTAATATTAGAACTTATGAATAACTCAAATAAATCTCAAATGAACAATGGCGGAATACCATTAGAAAAAAGTTCCATATTTAATTCTCGATTCTCTAGTGACCCAAAAAACTTATTAGCGATGAATGCAGTTACAAGAAGTTCCATCACCGACATAGCAATGTCAAGAAAAGCATTCATCAATGCTCAACACACTTTCTCCCATGTTGTTCCACTAGAAGGAAAGGCAACAAGTCAAAAATCTAGTGGAAGATGTTGGATCTTTGCTGCATTAAATGTTATGCGATTGCCGCTCATGGAAAAAAATGACTTGGAAGAATTTGAGTTTTCTCAAAGTTATATGTTTTTTTGGGACAAGTTTGAAAAATCCAATTACTTTCTTGAGTCAATCATCGATACAAAAGAACGGCCTGTTGATGACAGAACTGTAATGTGGTTGTTTCAAACTGCAGTTTCAGATGGTGGGCAATGGGACATGTTTGTTAATCTTGTAAACAAATACGGTGTTGTTCCTAAAGATGCAATGCCAGAGTCTCATGCGTCAAGCAATTCTGGGCTTATGAACAGAGTTCTCTTGCATAAACTAAGAGAATATGCAAAGCAAATCAGAGATTTACATCAAAGCGGAAAAGACATTGGTGAACTAAGAAGTCTTAAGGAAGAACAAATGCAGGAGATTTACAGGATACTTTGTATCTTCTTGGGAGAACCTCCAAAAAAATTCGACTGGCAATTTAGAGACAAAAATAAAAAGTTTTTTGATTTTGAAAACTTGACTCCAAAAAAATTCATGAAAGATCATGTTCCTTTTAACATCAATGACAAAATTTGTTTAGTTAATGCACCTACAGACGATAAGCCTTTGAATAGTGTCTTAACCGTTAAGTATCTAGGGAATGTTGTAGAAGGTTTCCCAACAAGGTATTTAAATGTTGGAATTGATGTGATAAAAAAAGCCGCTTCTGAATCAATCAAGAATGGTGAAGCCGTTTGGTTTGGTTGTGATGTTGGAAAAAGGTTTCACAGAGATGTTGGAGTGATGGATATGAAACTATATGACTATAACCTAGTTATAGGAACTGATACAACTTTGGATAAAGGTGCAAGATTGGATTATGGAGACAGTGCGATGACTCATGCAATGGTGTTCACTGGAGTAGATATACAAAATAAAAAAATAGAAAAATGGCGAGTTGAAAACTCCTGGGGAGATAAGGTCGGGAGTAAAGGCTATTTCATCATGACCGATGAATGGTTTGACGAATTTAACTATGAGGTTGTAGTTGATAAAAAATATGTTTCAAAAGAAATTCAATCCCTTTCAAAACAAAAAGCAATTGAACTCAACCCATGGGATCCCATGGGTTCTCTTGCAAGTTGAAATCACTTAATTGGCCTTAATTCCGAAAATGGCCAAAAAACAAAGAAAGGTTTTCCTACGATATCTTCAATTGGAATAAACCCTCCCGTTTCTGAATAATCTCCACTTGACTCAAAACCTTCCAATATAAAACTTCCTGAAGATTGTGAGACCCAGTGTCTTGAATCTTCAGAATAAGGTCTGTTGTCTCCCATGACAAAAACATGTCCTTCTGGAACCGTCAAAGGGCCTATGTTCATATTGGAATCTCCCTTTATTGCATAATCCTCTTTCAATAAATGACCATTAAGATAAACATCATTCCCTGAAACCTGAACCTCATCCCCTCCAACAGCAACAACCCTTTTCACAAAAAGAACCCTGGAAACCTTGCCTTTCCCTGCTCCTTGTATCTTCGCTAACTTTTCATAATCTACATTTTTCAAGAAAGCGACAACATCTCCTGTTTTAGGAGAAGATACTTTGAAAGAAATTTTTGAATAGAAAAACCTTTCCCCAAGCTTGAGAGTGTTTGCCATTGATGATGCTTGGAAATACTCTTGTTCGATTGGAACTGCTCCAGCACTGAGAAAAAAAGCTTTCACGATGTATAACAAAAAAACGATTCTGAGGATTCGTAATAACCCTGATTTCATGTCTGTTATTTCTGTGGCTTTGAAATGAATGGTTGCTGAAACTAAGACATTGTCCCCAGCGGAGATAACAATTGTAGATTTCCCTGTTTGCAAAGACGCTAATTCAAAATCAATACCGTTGTAAGGTAGCGGCATTTTCAACTCTTTTCCCTGCTGTCCTTCTGTAGTTAAAACCCCAAGCCCTGTTCTAATTGTTACCAGGACCTGGTCAGATTGTGGAGACGGGTTTGGAAAATGAACTTTAACTGGTTTCCCATCTGCATAACGGACCCATTCTGCTCCATTAAAAAGTTCATATCTGTCTACAGGTTTATTCATTTAATAAATTTTGTATTGCGATCGGTTTAAAGCTAGTTCGATGATAATCCGAAATATTAAAATTTGATATATTTTCCAAGTGCGAACTTGTGCCGTAACCCATATTTTTATCAAAATCAAAACCTTTGCAAATAAAAGAAAGGCTTTTCATAATTGAATCTCGGTAAACTTTTGCAACAATACTTGCAGCCATGACTGCTGGAATTTTTTCATCGGCCTTCACCATACATGTAGCATTTTTAATCTGAGGCAATACATTGCCATCAACGATAATGACCGTATCTAGAAATCCATCGACACCATCGCATGACAGTTCCATCGCTTTCAATGTTGCTGACAGGATGTTACTTTCATCTATCAATTGTGGGCCAACAATACCGATCCCTATAAATGATGATTTTTGATTTATTTCCTTGAATAGTAAACTTCGTTTAACCTCGCTTAGCTTCTTGCTATCTTGAAGCCCTTCTATTTTTTGTGTAAGTAAAACCGATGCAGCAACGACAGGCCCCGCAAGAGCTCCTCTTCCAGCTTCATCTATTCCAATTATTTTGGGGACTCTAGTGATATTTTTCCAAATTTTCCTTTTCTGTAAATTTTAATAAGCCTTAAAGCAGCAGCATTTTTATCCAGCCTTCCGCCAGGAAGAACAAATCCCTGCCTGACAGCAAGCCTTGATAAAAGGTCATCGTCAGTTTCATCATCGCCATCTAAATTTAAATTCTCTTCCCAACCAGGAATAGATTTGTTTAAGTTGGCTATAAGTTGCATTGCGATAAATTCCGAATCATAATCCCCTTCTGGAATAGCCCCGCAACAAACTCTTTTCCAATATGAATCTATGTCAACATCATCGTCTCCAATTACCCCTGGTTGATCAAGAAGCATAATTCCATCAACCAACCTAATCCATTCTTCTCCTCTTGTGATTCCAGCTTTGTCTCCTGTTGTTTGTTTTTTTCTTCCAACAAGAGCATTTATCAAAGTTGATTTTCCGGTATTTGGAATACCAACAACACTAGCTCGAATTTGACGAGTTCTGCTCCTATGTTTAGCCCAATCCTTAAGTGCAGCACGAGCTTCCAAGATTGAACGATGATTGTTTTTATCTATAGCAAGAACCATTGAACCTGAACTTTGGTAATGCCTTATCCATTCTCTTGTTGTCCTGTCATCAGATAAAGATTTTTTCATCAAGAATATTATCTTTGACCTTCCTTTAAACTCTTTTCTAAAAGTAAGGGATGTTGTTGACTCTGGAGCTCTTGAGTCAAGCACTTCTAAAAACAAACTGGCTTTTTTTAATTTTTTCCAAGGGTTAATCATTTTGTAAGTTAGGAACAACCCCTCTTCTTTTCGATGGTGCCCAAATCAACCAAGGTTTCCCTCTTATGTTTGCATTTGGGACCAAGCCAAATGATCTTGAATCAAAAGAGTTTTCTCGATTGTCTCCAAGAACAAACCAACCTGAATCTTTTTCTCCCTCTTCGGGAATCCTCCACTCTCTTTT
>CAYFJE010000020.1:0-14983 GCA_964343345.1 uncultured bacterium | reverse complement strand
AGCCTACAAAACCTTTAATATGGGTATTGGATTTGGGATAGTCATTCCAAAAGAAAAAGAAAAAGAATGCCTTGAATGTGTTTCAACCTTGCCCTACCCATCCTGGAAAATAGGAGAGATAACGGAAGGTAACGGCAAAGTCTTCATTGAAAATTAAAAATTCAAAAAAAATAGAAATAATGGGAGTTGTTAACTTGACTCCAGACTCTTTTTGGTCAGAAAGTAGATACAACAACGATAAAGCTGTTGAAAAATGTCTATCAATGTCGTCTGATGGAGCAGCCTGGATAGATATAGGAGCAGAATCAACACGACCAAACTCAAGACAATTGACACACGAAGAAGAATGGCAGAGACTCAAAGACTTTATACCAAAACTTGAAAAAAAGATTGACAAGAAAAAAACAAAGATAAGCATAGACACTTACCATCCTGAAAATGCATTAAAGGCTTCAGATTTTGGAGCAGACATGATTAACGATCCTCTGGGAATTTTTGATAAAAAAATAATTAGTGTTGTTTCTGAAAAAAAACTTTCTTATATTGCAAACCACTCGTTATGGCCCCCGAGAACAATGCAAAAAAAACCATTGAAAAAAAATGAAGTTCTAGAAATTTTAAAAAAATTTTTTCTTCAAAAAGTAAACCTTTTAAAGGAAATGAAAGTTGAAAATTATTATATTGACCCAGGGATTGGGTTTGGGAAAACACAAAACTCAAATGCAGAAATAATAAACAACCTAGAAGATTTTAAAAAAATAAATAAAAAAATAGCAATTGGAGTCAGTAGAAAATCGCTAATTGGAGAGATTGCAAACAAGAATGTTGAAGAAAGGCTGGAAGGTTCTTTGTTTGTTGGCCTTTGGGCTTTTTTAAACGGAGCAAGCTTGCTAAGAGTCCACGATGTGAAAGAAACAGTGTCTTTTATGGAGTCTTGGGGAATAGATTGTTCAATAAATTAGTACGATATAAAAAATGAATAAATCAAAAAATCTCGGAGTTTCGTCAAGAGAAGAAAACTTATCCCAGTGGTATACGGACACAGTCTTGAAAGCAGGACTTGTTGACTATGCACCTGTAAGAGGCTCGATGGTCATAAAACCTCATGGATATGCTATATGGGAACAAATACAAAAAGAACTAGATACAAGATTCAAAGAAACAGGACATCAAAATGCATACTTTCCTGTTCTTATTCCAGAATCGTTCCTGAAAAAGGAAGCAGAACATGTTGAAGGTTTTGCTCCAGAAGTCGCCTGGGTCGAAACAGCCGGAAGCGAAAAACTCGAAGAAAGGCTTGCGATCAGACCAACCAGTGAAGCAATTATTTGTCATATGTATTCAAAATGGATCAATGGTTATAGAGACCTTCCCGTATTGATAAACCAATGGGCAAATGTTATGAGATGGGAGAAAACAACAAGGCCTTTCTTGAGGACTACAGAGTTTTTATGGCAAGAAGGGCACACTGTTCATGCCACGAAAGAAGAAGCTATTGAAGAGACATTATCGATACTTGAAATATATAGAGAAACAGTTGAAGGACTTTTGGCTGTTCCTTTGGTTTATGGACAAAAATCTGAATCAGAAAAATTTGCGGGAGCTGTGGAAACACATACTATAGAAACAATACTTCCAGATGGACAAGCCTTACAGATGGGAACAAGCCATTATTTAGGTACCAACTTCGCAAAAGCATTTGAGATATGGTTTCAAGACAAAGACGAGAAAAGAAAACACCCCTATCAAACATCATGGGGAGTTTCAACAAGGCTGATTGGGGGTTTGGTTTTAACACACGGAGATGATAAAGGTTTAATACTGCCTCCAAAAGTTTCGCCAATTCAAATAGTCATCATTCCAATTGCTGCAGACAAGAACGAAAAAGTAAACGAAGCCGGTAAAAAACTACTTGAAGACCTTTCAGAAAAAGGCTTTAGAGCAACTTATGACAATAGAGAAAACCTAAGACCTGGATTCAAGTTTAATGATTGGGAACTGAAAGGTGTCCCTGTAAGAATTGAAATAGGTCCAAGGGACATAGAAGAAAAAGCATGCATAATAGCAAGAAGAGATGATGGAAGCAAAGAGAAAATAAAAATCGAAAACATCATTGAGGCTTGCAAATCCTTGATGGAAGATATCCAAAAAAATCTTTTTGAAAATGCAAAAAAGAAAATGAACAGCAGGATAACTGAAGGAAAAGACATAAAAGAAATCAAAAATGCAATTGATTCCAAGTTTGCAATATGGATTCCATGGAACCCAGACAATAAAGAGCTTGAAGCAGAAATAAAAGAAAAAACTAAAGCGACAATAAGATGTTTTAAAGACTCGAGTGAATCAATTGCTCCGGATGGTTCAAAAACAAAAATAAAAGCATTGTTTTCAAGAGCTTGGTAATGGCTAAAAAGACTCTAAAAAACTTTTCTCCAAAAGACATAAGGAAGATAATTCATGTTTCTGATCCAGTTATAAATCCAAACAAAAAAACTGTTTGCTATGTTTTGAGGAAAGCAAACAAAAATACAAAAAAAAACTGCTGGAAATCAGAGATAAGAATAACGGATTTAAAAACTTTGAAAAACAAAAGAGTTTCATCTAAAGACTTTGATGCATTTTCTCCAAAATGGTCTCCGGATGGAAAAACCTTAGCATTCCTGTCAAAAAGATCAAAAGATAAAAAATATCAAATTTACTTTTTAGACATGGATGGAGGAGAAGCACAGAGGTTTACAGAAGAAAAAAATGGCATAAACTCTTTTGAATTCTCTCCAAATGGAAAAACAGTTGTCTTCACGTCTTCTGACAATCCCGAAAAACAAAAGTACAAAGAATCCTTTGCAGAAGATGTTGAAGTTATTGAAACAGCCTTCTGGAGGCTTAACGGTCAAGGTTCATTCCTGAAAAAAAGAAACCATCTTTTTTCCCAAAAGGTAAAAGGGAAAAAATCAAAAAAAATAACCTCTGGTAAATGGAGTGTTGGATCTTGGAATGCACAAGACGAAAAAGTACTCTATTCGCGAACACCAAATCCAGAAAATGACATGTCTCAAGCAATGTCTTCCGAAATATATTCAGTTCCAATCCAAGGAGGAAAAGAGACAAAACTTACATCATTTGGTAAAAGTGCATATCACCCTATAGTTGCGAAAAACAAGATTTATGTAATTGCAAACGAAATGAAAAAATCCTGGGCTTCTAATGATGGGCTTTACGAAATCAAAAAAGACAAAAAACTCAAAAAGATAACAACTGGTTTCGAATTTGGGATAGGAAACTCAATGAACTGTGATACAAAGTTCCCATCTGGAAGTGATATTTGGATTTCCGAAAACTCTAACAAGGTAAGATTTGCTGCAACCGTCAAAGAGTCCATAAGGCTTGTTGAATTTGAAATTAAGAAAAAATCCTGGAAATACATATCTGATTCAGAGTATTCCGTAATCGGGTATTCTCAGTCAAAAGATGGAGAATCACGAATTGAACTAAGAACATCCCCTATATCCTTTCCTGAACTTTGGCTAATTGAAAAAGGGAAAAAGGCAATAAAAATAACAAAGCATAATGACACATTATCAAGTAAAAGAAGATTCTTTAAACCAGAAAAAATGACTTTTAAAGCATCTGACAAAACCCTGGTTGATGCTTGGGTTATCAAACCAAGGCTGACACATAAGAAAAAAGTTCCAGCAATCTTGGAAATCCATGGAGGGCCAAAGACTGTTTACGGAAATGCTCTAATGCTTGAATTCCAAATGCTTGCTGGAGAAGGTTTTGCTGTAATATACGGAAACCCTAGAGGATCTGATGGGTATGGTGTTGATTGGGCCCACAGTGTCTTTAAAAGGTATGGAGAAAGAGATTATGAAGATCTAATCGAATCAGTCGAAGAAAGCTTAAAAAAATACAAACAAATTGATAGAAAAAGACTTGGAGTTTGCGGAGGTTCATATGGGGGTTTTATGACAAACTGGATCATAGGACATACCGACATGTTCAAAGCTGCAGTTACCCAGAGAGGGATATCGAACTTCTCGTCAATGTTTGGAACGAGTGATATTGGCTATTTTTTTGATATCGAACAAATTGGGAAAACCCCTTGGGAAAACCCTGAAACATATATTGAAAAAAGCCCTATAACCTATGTTCAAAACATGAAAGCTTCTACCTTGATAATACATAGCGAACAAGATCTCAGATGTCCAATAGAGCAAGCAGAACAGCTTTTTGTTGCTTTAAGAATGCTTGGACAAAAGGTTTCATTTGCACGATTCCCAAACGAAACACACGAGTTATCAAGATCGGGTTCTCCAAACAGGAAAATGGAAAGATTGAGACTTTTAATAAACTGGTTTAAAAACAACTTATGAAAATTAAAGTTAATGGAAGTTTTCAAGAGTTTGCTGGAGGAACAGTGAATGAACTTCTGAGAGAAATGAATATATCTCCAGATTTTGTTGCGGTTGCTCTAAACAGAAAAATAGTTCACAGACATGAAAGAGACTCAATCGACCTGGAAGATGGAGATGTTTTGGAACTTGTAAAAGCTGCACCAGGAGGATAAATGCTAGAAGTAGGACCATTTAAATTTAAATCGAAACTAGTTCTTGGAACAGGAAAATACGAAAGTTTTGAAATTATGAAAGAAGCCTTGGAGATAAGCGGAACTGACCTTGTAACTGTTGCAATAAGAAGGATTGATATGAATGCTCCAAAAGGAAAAGGTCTGTTGGATTTTTTGGATCTTAAAAAATACAAACTTTTACCAAACACTGCTGGATGCTTCAATGTAGAAGATGCGATGCTTACAGCAAGGCTTGCCAGAGAAGCTTTAAATACAAATTTAATAAAACTAGAAGTCATTGGAGATAAATTTAGTTTATGGCCAGACATGGAACAAACACTAGAAGCAGCAAAAATGCTTATTGAAGAAGGTTTTATCGTTATGCCTTACTGTGGTCCTGACCCTGTAGGAGCAAAGAAACTTCAAGAAATAGGCTGTCATGCGGTCATGCCCCTAGCATCGCCAATTGGAAGCGGTTTAGGGATACAAGACAGAGAAACACTCTCTATAGTCAGAAAAGCAATAACAAAAGTCCCAATGATTGTTGATGCAGGTGTAGGAACCGCGAGCGATGCAGCTGTTGCAATGGAGTTAGGTGCAGATGGTGTTCTTATGAATACTGCAATAGCAGAAGCAAAAAACCCAATTGGAATGGCTGAAGCAATGAAATATTCAGTAATGGCAGGAGAAATCGCATTTAGATCAGGAAGAATGCCAAAAAAATTCTCTGCTGACCCCTCAAGTCCTACAGAAGGTGTTCCTGGAAGTTGAAAACATTTAAATCAATCGGAATCACTCCTTCCCTAAATCAAAAAATCTTCAAGAAAATAGAAATTGCATGCAATAACGGAATGGAATGCCTCCAGGTAAGAGATAAAAAAATTCAAGAAAAAAAACTTGTTGAAATGTCAAAAAAAATAAGAGAAATGTTTCCAGATTTATTTCTTATTTTTAACGGATCTCCTTTAATGGCTTTTGATCTTGGTTTTGAAGGGGTTCATCTGCCAGACAAAGAACCTTCGAGAAAATGGCTTAGAGACTGCAAAAAAAACAAAAATCTCTTTTTGTCAACTTCAGTTCATGACAGCAATTCGTTAAAAAGAACAGAAAAAGTTAAATTCGACAGCCTTCTCATTTCCCCTGTAAAAAACCCTTTTTCGAAAAAATCTAACCTTAAACCTTTGGGTTGGGACGGATTTGAATTCATATCAAAGCAAACAAAAGTTCCAACCTATGCTCTTGGAGGGTTGGTGATGAATGATTTAATAAAAGCTAGAAAGCATGGAGCCAGAGGAATAGCAATGAGTAGTTATTTTTTTAAAAAAGAAAACCTATGAGGGTTTCCAGACATAGAGAACTTTTAAAAACGGTTTCTGTTTGTCTAAATTTATCAGCCTAACCTGTTCATCAAGGTCAGGAGGAGCCTCTTTCCCTTCAAGTATGACAAGAACTTTTTTACCTTCAGAATCCTGAGGGTCAACAGACCTTAAAATCAAACCACTACCTGAAGCAAACCTTCTTATTCTGCTTATTGGATTTTTCCATTCTCTGACCCATTGTCCAAAAAGGTCTACGAGAGGGTCATCCTCTTTCAACCTTACAAGTACCTTTCTTCCCGCCTTCCTATGGACAATTATGCCAATTTCTTCTAACATTCTCAATTCTCTCGAAACATTTGTACTATGACCTCCAACAATGGCTGACAATTTTCTAACATGATAATCTTTCCCAGGATTTGAGAATATCTCGAGGAGAATATCTGCTCTAAGCTTCGATCCAAATATCTTCTTTAAAGACATAATAGGATATATTTTACTCCAAAAACATCGTATAGAGTAAAATTTATTCCAAAAAATGCATAAAGAGTATTTTTTACTCTAAAAGAAAAAGTGGGCTAGGAAGAATTGGACAGTTCTTTAATAAAGTTAGAAATAGTAAAGGGAACCCTCTCAAGTATGTCCTCTTTCAAAACTCTTTCCTCATGGGTCGATACACCATGACTAAGAGGTCCGACATTGGCATAAGGTATATCAGCAATCCCTATACCTTTTGAAGTAGAAAGCTTTAAAGGTTGCTGTGGCATAAATTCTATCCAATGGTCTCTGCTTGCTGGAATCAAGGACAAGTCAGAGACGTCTTTGTAAAAAGGCTTCTTTTCAAATTCAGTTTCGAATTTCTTATCGGCTTTCCTCAAAGCTTTATCCAAAGATTTTTCAAAATCACTCTTTTTTGAACCTTTCCAAGAATAACTAGGATAAAAAGGAGGAATCATGCTAACAATACACCAAGGAGACTTAACCCTCTTGTAAAGAGCACTTGCAAGAAACTTCTCCCTACACAATTTTCTTAGATTTTGTCCTTGAGGAACAATGTAAGGTTTTTCAACAAGTTCGGTGGGATCAAGCATTAAAACTTCAGTTGGTTTAAACCCAAATTTTTTTGACCTAGAGGAAATAGTTTTTTTGATTGATTCAGAAACTTTTTCTCTGACTATGCTTAAAATTTCATTTGGTTTCTTGAAAGTCGGAACATGAAGAAAACCCCAAAACTCTCCTGGAACCTGAGTATTGTAGGAATCTTTTAAATCTCTAGCTGATAAAAATAAAGATTTTGGAGTCTTTTCACCATCCTTTTCCTCTATCAAGTATTCAGCTGAATCTATTTCATGAATGATGTCTGAACCTATTGCAAGAGCAGAAGGAAAACCATTATTTGATGAAACAGACCCAGTGGGACCTCGATAATAAACACAAACCAAAGCTTTACCGAGCAAAGACATATGAACTTGTCTCTTATTGCCTTCATCTGAAGGCTCCCATGGTTCAACACCAACCATGCCGATAATGCTCATTTTTCTTTTCCTTATCTCTTGTCCCAACTTTGGCAATGCATTTTTTACACCTTCAGAATCGCCATGCCTGTCAGGAGATATCAAAAGAACTAAACTCACATCTTCCTCTTCCCAAGCAAGCAAAGTCTCAACAAGAACAGCGAGACTCCCTTTCATGTCTGCAGCACCTCTTCCCCATATCCAATCCTTTGTCTTCGCATGCTTTGTAGCTAGTTTTGATAAAGGAGGCCTATTATCCATCTGTCCATCTTTCTTAGATTCTTTAATCTCGATGTTAAGGCTTTTAATAAGTTTTTCTGGACTTGTTGAAACCGGCTCTAAGTAAGAATAATCTGAAGTTCCAACAGTGTCAACATTAGCAACAAAAAGAAGAGCTTTTTTATTTTTTCCTTTCTTGACTAAAGCTATTGACCTTTTGCTTTCAGGGAAGTTGTCAATTTTTTCAATTTCATAGGAATAGGACAAAACATCAATAGATCCATTTGACTTTCTCTTAACGTAAGCCTCTACAAAATCAAGCACATCATCTTCTCCATAAGATCCTGTCGAACTTTTTATTTCAATCAAGTCATTAATGAGGTTTAGTATTTTGTTTGGATCAGCTATTGGAATTGGCATAAGGTAGATTTTATGATGATATTTGCGAATGTGAACCCCAAAGAGTCTTTAGTTCTTGACAAATCTCACCAACAGTACATCTTTTCTGAACAGCATTAAGGATTCCTGGCATTAAGTTATAACCTCTCTCCTGATCATTTTTCAAGAGAGAAAGAGCTTCACGTACATCTTTTTTTGATCTTTTACTTTTAACTTTTCCCAACTTTTCAATTTGATTTTCTCTTGTTTTTTCTGAAATGAAATGAGGTTCTGGAATATCTGAAAAATTTTCCTTAAAAGAATTTACACCAACGATAACTCTTTGTTTTTCTTCGATTTCTTTTTGATACTTATGACTTGCTTCTTGAATAAGGGATGCAGTAAAACCAGTTTCTATCGATTTAATTGCCCCTCCTGCATTATCGATCAAACTGATAACTTTTTCAGCTTCTTGTTTTATTCTCAAGGTCTCTTTTTCAATAAAATAAGATCCTCCAAAAGGGTCTACTTCTCTAGAAAGACCGGTTTCGTGATAAAGAACCTGTTGTGTTCTTAATGCAATCAAAGCAGATTCTTCAGTTGGTAAGCCGATTGCTTCATCATATGCATTTGTGTGTAGGGATTGAGTTCCACCCAGTGTTGCTGCTAAAGCCTGCAATGCAACTCTCGATATATTTAAAAGAGGCTGATTACGTGTCAATGTAGAACCACAAGTTTGAGTATGAAATCTAAGTTTCCTTGAATCCGGATTGCTTACACCGTACTTTTCTAAAATATCATTCCATATCCATCTAGCTGCTCTAAATTTAGCAACCTCTTCAAAAATATCATTATGACATCCAAAAAAGAAAGAAAATCTTTTAGCAGCTTTGTCAAGATTCAAACTTGTATCCTTTGCTATCTTTAAATAAGCAATTGCATGAGCAAAAGTTATACCCAGCTCAAGAACAGCATCAGCACCCGCTTCTCTGATGTGATATCCGGAAATGCTAATTGGGTTGAATCTAGGAACCTTCTCAACCATTTCAAAAGTATCTCTTATTAAATTCATACTATTTTTTGGAGGGAATATATAAGTTCCTCTAGCAACATATTCCTTAAGTATGTCATTTTGAATAGTCCCCCTAACCTTTGTCCATGATATTTTTCTTTCTTCTGCAACAGAAAGAAGCATGGCCCAGATTATTGAAGCTGGAGCATTTATGGTCATTGATATACTCACTTTATCCAAAGGTATTTCCTTGAAAAGCAAAGCCATATCCTCGACTGTATCTATTGCAACACCAGCCCTACCAACCTCTCCTATCGACAATTCACTGTCACTATCAAGACCCATTTGTGTTGGCAAATCAAAAGCAACAGACAAGCCTGTTTGACCATTCCCTAATAGTTTTTTAAATCTTTTATTTGTTTCTTCGGCTGTACTGAAACCTGAATACTGCCTCATTGTCCAGGCCTTTTTCTTGTACATTTCCTCGTGTATTCCTCTTGTAAAAGGAGGCTTTCCGGAATCTGGAAGGTTTTGAACCATAACAATATCCTATCCTCTTAGAATTTATACTATGATTCAAATCTTTTTCATGTTAATCCTGAATGCAAAAATCGAATGGACAGACCTTGTAGAAAAAGCTGAAAAAACAGTTGTTCATGTTGTTTCTTTCAAGAAAAACGATCCTCAAAAACCTTGGACAAGCAGCCACTCAGAAGGTTCTGGTTTTATGTTTGAAATTGAAGGTTCTATCGTAACAAATAGCCATTTAATCGAAGAAGCAGAAGAGATTGTTGTATCTCTTGACGATGGAACTGTTTGTCCTGCGGAATTAATAGGAAATGATCCAATACTAGACATTGCTATATTGAAAATTCCAAATGAATTCTGGAAAAAACCTTTAATTTTCAGGGATCTCAAAAAAAGAAAACTTCTTCCGGGTGAAGAAGTCCTTGCAATAGGAAATCCTTTTGGACTTTCTTCATCCGCCTCAAAGGGAATTATCAGTGCAGTAGACAGATTCCTGGAAACAAAAACACAAATTAAATGGGGATTAATACAAACAGATGTTGCTATTAATCCAGGAAATTCAGGAGGTCCTCTTTTTGACAATCGAGGAGAAATAATTGGGATGACAGCAGGAAAATTATCAGGAGAGGTGGAAAATATCAGTTTTTCAATACCTATAGAAAAAATAGTCAAATGGTCTAAAAAAATGATAACAGAAGAAGCTGTCCACCCAATGATTGGAATAGAGTTAGAAGAGTACTACTTAAATCTCAATCCAAATTCAAAAAACAGAGTTTTGAGAGTTGTCAAAGTCTCTCCTAAACTTATTGGTATAGTTAAAAAAAACGATATCATTCTTGAATTAAATGGAAGCAAGGTTAATTCTAGAAATGAAGCTTTTGAAATTGTAGATAATCTTGATTACCCGAACAGTATTGAGATACTTATTTATCGTTACAATTTGGGAGAATTAAAAATCTCTCTACCTTTGGAGAAAAGAAAAGTTCAAGATCGTTATTTATGAAAAAAAATCAATTAAAAATACTTTCAATACTCCAAACTAATGGCAAAGCAACCTACCAAGAGATAGGTAAGGAGATAGGCCTTTCAGCGAGTGGTGTTCGTATGGCAATAAAAGAATTAGAAAAAGATGAAACCATCAAAGGGTACAAGGCTGAAATAAATTTGGAAAAATTAGGATTTGATTTAATTGCACTTTTCTTGATAAAAGCAAATGGCCCACATATAAGAAGGATAGTGAAATCTTTGAAGGAAGATAGATCTCTTGAATTCGTCTATGAAATAACTGGAGAATACGACATAGCAGCGATGGGAAGATTTAAAAACAGGGAAACCATGAATAGAAAAATAAAAGATCTTTTGAATGACAAGAATATAGAAAGCACAAACACAAGCATTGTTTTATCTATAGAGAAAGAAGAAAAGAATCTGGATTTATTTGGATAGAAGAAGAGCTTTTCTTCTTCCGAAATTGATAGCATCTTGTTTACACATGAAAAATATATCAATCTGATTTCTTTTCCTTGCATTCATCCTGTCTTCAATCTTCAACCTAAACAAGTCGCCAATTTCAGGAGAGTCAGAATTCAAACAATTACCTTTTGAATCTATTTCACAGACAACTACGACCTCTACAAAAGAGCCTAACGGAAATCGATCCTCAAGATCCTTACTCACAGCAGCATAACCCTCTTTTACCATTTTTCCTGAAGCAGCTTCGAAAGGTGTTGAGTCAGTTTGTTCAGGCAAAGGGTTATATGCAGTCATCAATATTTCAAAAAATATAGAAGGTTTTTCGCCCACAATTAAATACTTTTCATTTAAAAAATTTATTAGATTCTTGTCATCTTTTTTTGTTCCTGTGTAAGATTTGTTTTTATAAAGTAAATAATATCTTTTCACCTCATCCCATAAAAGAGACTTATTGGCTCTAGTGTATTTAAAACCTAGATAGCTCATAATATCTTTCAATTTTGTAAAATCAAAATCCTCACTTATCAATCTTTCTGAAAGCATCTCTTTTAACCTTTTTTTCTGAACCTCATTACCTTTATCCCATCTTTCACCTTGAAAATTCCTTTTCCATAGAGTTTCTAACAGAGAATTATCATCTGGAAGCTGAACACCTTTTTTATAAGATTCCACTTTGACATTCTTCTTTAATGGTTTTATTTCAACCATAGCTTCCAAAATTCGATTTAAAAGCTCTTTATTTTGATTTTCCTTTCCGGTATATAAATCTCGCTTATGAACATAGAGAGAATAAAGTTTTGAACGATTCGAAAAATTTGATTCAATATTTAAAAAATCTAAAAAAGAAACAATAGATTCAGGTTTTTTGAAATTCAAATATTCAACATTTCCAAGAATAGACCTTGACAATCTGTAATTCTGTTCAGAGGAACCTTCATAAGAACCATAATCAAGAAGATTTTCCCAAAGCTTTTCTCTTGATTTAAAACTTGAATCCTCTTTAAAAAAATCAAGAAGTTCTTTTGGGTTGATTTGCAATGAGCATGGATTGATTCCATCAGTCTCAGAAAATCCTAAGAAGAATAATAATGTAAAAAATATAGGAAAAAATTTAATCTTCATCAACAAAATACTCCTTCTCTAAAAACTCTATGATGTTTTTCCAAGGTCGATCAGGCACATCTCTAACATTGTGCAAAAGAAGATGGAGTGCTGATTCCATGTTGTTTAAATCACCGCATAAAAATTTTTCATCTAGTTTTTTGATTATTTTTGAATATATCTCATCATGATCTTTCATCTTTTGCCTCCGTTTTTACAATGTCCAAAACAGGGAGAATCAAATGAAACTCAGTTCCTTTTTCAGAAGAAGAATTCAAATAAACATCTCCGTGATTCAATTCAACTAACTGCTTAACTAAAGCCAAACCTAAACCAGTTCCAGAAACTGCAGACCTGTCAGTTGATTTAGCTCTAGTAAATGCATCAAATATAAAAGACTGCTCATCTTCAGCAATCCCAAGACCCGTATCAAGGATACTTATCGTTAAAAAACGTGGATCTTCATTCGGGTAAACCTTTATATCAACCTTTCCATCCTGTTCATTGTATTTAATTCCATTGCTGATTAGATTTGTCAATATTTGCCTAACATGACGTGGATCAATCCATAACTGAGCAGGACCTTCAATCTCTGAAGAAATGCTTACTTTCTGCTTGTCAGCTATCACCTCAAGCTCTTTCAGTATGCTTTCAAAAATTTCCCTAAGCTCGACCTTTTCAGGATTTGCTTTCGTTTTGCCAACCTCAGCTCTTGACAAATCCAAAATATCGTTAATTAAAGAAAGTAGATGATTTGCACTTTCTTTTATATTTTGAACGAACTCATCTTGTCTTTCTGAAAGTTTCCCAAAACTTTTCTCTTTCAATATTTCTGCAAATCCTATAATCGCATTCAAAGGGGTCCGCAATTCGTGACTCATTGTTGATAAGAATCTTGATTTAGACTCATAAGCAGAAGAAACCTGGTCATTTAATGTTTCTAACTCATTGACTTGATTCTCAATCCTTTTATGCATAGAAAAAATGGATCGTCCTAAAATAGAAATCTCATCCTTGGCATTTTTTTTGACGACAAGGTTTATCGCTTTGCCTGGCTCAAGGCTTTCTACCTTTTGAGCCAATATCCTTATTGGTCTTGATATGGATCTTCCTAGAACAATAGCAAGAATAACAGCAATTAATATAGTGACAACTTGTAAAACATTGAACCCTGCAGCAAGCTCTTGGTTAATTGCAATATCCTGTTGCATATTACTCACAACAACCACCGCTCCTTTATTGGATCCACTGTTTGGCCCAACTAAAGGAAAACCTTGTATTGCATACGGCTCCTCAAATTTGATATCCCACAAACCTTTATTTACAATATTTTCTACAACCCAGTCTTCAATGGAATCCTCCATTCCTTGAGTTCTTTTTACCATCCCCATTATTTCTTCAACCTCAACAGATTTAAACCTTTCAGGGGTTTTGGTATTGCTAAAATAAAGAATATCTTCAACACCCAAATACTTAAAAGCATCAGGAATTACCGTTTTTTCAACCCTTACACCTAAAGCAAGAGTACCTACGATATCCAAATCATCTGAATTCTCCAAAACCCAAGATTCGTAATCGTCTTTTGGTATATCGCTTGGAAGATCAAAAACAGGAGCATAACCAATTGCAATCGGCTCTTCCCCAAGCATAAAGTAATCCCAACCATATTCGCTTCTTAAATTAATAAGGAAATCTTTTTCCTGTTTATCGAAATCCAACCAAGAATCTTTTGCCCACCAGGCAATATTTTCATTTGAAAGATCCTCGAAGATTATCAAATCAAAAGAATCTTGGATTGTTTTTGTCCTCAACCTACCCCATCTTTCCAAAGGGTTACTTGATTGACCTATGTCAGCTGCAAGTGCAGCTGAAGAATCTTTCGTTTTAAGACCATAATTTCTAAAAAACCTCATCAACAACAGCGTTTGTGCCTCAATTGTTGTTGTTTGAGATCTTTTACTATGGTCTTCAATTGTATTTAAAGTTATTTTTCCAGATACACCTATAACCAAGACAAATAGCAATGGGAAAAGGAGTAACAAACGTGCTCTTATCGACATTATCAGTCTATCCTAATAATCTTTTAGCCATCAAGTTAATATATGCTATCACAAAGCCAATCTCTTAAAAGGTCAGGTCTCCATGAAAACTAATCGTAATCTTAACCTATGTTTAAATACTACAATAATATATATGCCAATGCCAAAAGCTGACATACTGGTTGTCGATGACAATGAAATGAACGTCAGAGTTTTAGAGGCTCTCCTTTTAAGTAGAGGTCATCATGTAAGAGTTGCAAGAGATGGAGAAGAAGCTTTAGAAGAAGTCGAAAAAAAACATCCTGATTTGATGCTTCTTGACATAATGATGCCAAAAATTGACGGATTTCAAGTACTTGAAAAAATGAAATCCAAAAAAGAAACTGAACTGATACCAATAATACTCTTAACAGCTCTTTCTGACATAGACAGCAATGTAAAAGGTATTGAACTAGGTGCAGACGACTTCATAACAAAACCATTCAACAAATCCCTTCTTATGGCAAGAGTAAGAAATCTTCTAAGAGGTAAAAATCTTTTAGATGAACTTGAGAGCGTGGATGCTGTTATAGCAATGACTGCGAAAATAATAGAGGCAAAAGACAAATATACAGAAGGTCATGTTGAAAGAGTTACAACATATGCAGTCAAACTTGGAGAAGCTGCAGGATTAGAAGAATGGGATTTAAGAAATCTAAAAAGAGGAGCCTTGCTTCATGATCTTGGAAAAATTGCAGTCCCTGATGCGGTTCTTAACAAAGAAGGAAAACTTTCAGAAGAGGAGTGGAAGCACATTCTTCTCCATCCATCAATAGGAGCAGACATTCTTAAAGATT
>CAYFJE010000019.1:0-15753 GCA_964343345.1 uncultured bacterium | reverse complement strand
TTGCGGAAGTAGCTCAGTTGGTAGAGCATCAGCTTCCCAAGCTGGAGGTCGCGGGTTCAAGTCCCGTCTTCCGCTGTTTGGGCGCGTGGCCAAGTGGTTTAAGGCGTGGGCCTGCAAAGCCTATATTCGTCGGTTCGAATCCGACCGCGCCCTTATCTTAAGAATAATAAAAAAAGGGGGGATTAGCTCAGCTGGATAGAGCGCTTGATTGACATTCAAGAGGTCGGTGGTTCAAGTCCACCATCTCCCATGATGGAGATCTTTTAGTTTATGGTTAAAAAAATTGAAAAAATGAGACATACAGCAAGTCATGTTTTGGCTCAAGCTGTTTCAAGGTTGTTTCCTGAGGTTAAATTAGGAATTGGCCCAGTTGTAGAGGACGGTTTTTATTATGATTTTTTGTTCGGAAGAGAGTTTTCTGAAGATGATTTTCTGAAGATAGAAGAGGAGATGTCTCGTATAGTTAAAAGCGATTATCCTTTAGAAAGATTTAGTTTAAGCAGAGAAGATGCTTTAAGAGAATTAGAGGGACAGCCTTTCAAACAAGAGCTTGTTAAAGATATTCCGGATGAAAAAGAAATATCTTTTTATAGACAGGGTGAATTTGTTGATCTTTGCGAAGGGAAGCCTCCACATGTTGAATCGACTTCAAAAATTGGTAAATTCAAAATACTTTCAACCTCAGGAGCTTATTGGAAGGGTGATGAAAAAAATATTATGCTTCAAAGGATTTATGCTACATCTTTTTCTAAACAGAGTGAATTGGAGGGTTATTTAGAAAAACTAGAAGAGGCAGAAAAGAGAGATCATAGAAAAATCGGTCAAAAGTTAGAGCTTTTCGAAATTTTTTCTCAAACTGCTGGAAGTGGTTTGGTTTTTTGGCTTCCTGAGGGAAAGAAGCTTCTAAACTCCTTGAAAAGCTGGTCTAGAAAGATGCATGTGTGCGGTGGTTATAAAGAAATCGAAACTCCACATATTATTCATACTAATTTATGGGAAAAAAGTGGACATTTGACAAATTTCAAAGATTTTATGTTTATATGCCCTGATGAAGATGGAGATTCTGGAGTAGGGGTTAAGCCAATGAACTGTCCAGGTCACATGCTTGTTTATTCAAGAAAAAGAAGAAGTTATAAAGAGTTGCCTCTTAGGCTAATGGAGTTTGGTACAGTTTATAGGAATGAGAAAGCTGGCACAATGCATGGTCTTTTTAGAGTTAGGGGATTTACACAAGATGATGCACACATCTTTTGTACTTTTGATCAATTGGAAAGTGAAATACTAAATGTTTTAAATTTTGCTGAAAAGATTTTAGGAAAATTTGGATTCAAATGGAAGTTGTTTCTCAAAGGTCGTCCTGAGAAGTCGATAGGTTCCGATTCTGCTTGGGAAAAAGCTGAAGATTCTTTAAGGTCTGCAATTAAAAAAGCTGGAATAGATGCAGATTATGTACCTGGAGATGGTGCATTTTATGGTCCTAAAATCGATTTTGAAATCGAAGATGCTTTAGGCAGACATTGGCAATGTACAACTATCCAGATTGATTTCAATCTTCCGGAAAGGTTTAATTTGAAATATGTGAATTCAAATGATGAAGAGAATGTTCCTGTTCTTATTCACAGAGCTATTTTTGGTTCAATGGAGAGGTTTATAGGAATTTTGATTGAACATTATGCAGGAAATTTCCCCTTTTGGCTTTCTCCAAAACAGGCTATAATAATCCCCATTTCTGAAAAACATTTTGATTATGGGAGGTCTTTGTTTAATGATTTAGACTCTTCAGGAATAAGGGTGAGTATTGATGATAGAAATGAAAAAGTTGGTAAAAAAATAAGAGATGCAGAATTGAATAAGATTCCATATATGTTTGTTGTTGGCGATAGAGAGGTTGAATCTTCATCGATTTCAGTTAGACATAGAGATGATGGTGATTGTGGAACAATGACAAAGGAGGATCTGATAAAGAGACTCGAGAAAGAAGGGAGTTTTAATTGAGTCGGTTTAGAAGAGGGGCGTCACAAAAAAAACCTAAAAGGTTACATAAGATAAATGAGGATATAAGGTCTAAAAGAGTGAGGGTTATAGACGAGAATGGTTCAAATTTAGGAATCATGGATATTAATTTAGCTTTAGAGAAAGCAAAAAGAAGTTCTTTGGACTTAGTTTTGACTGTTGAAAAAAGTGATCCTCCGGTAGCCAAGATTTTGGATTATGGAAAATTCCTGTATGAAAAAAGAAGAAAAGAGAAAGTTATAAAGTCAAAAAATGCTGTTTCAAAGTCTCAGCTAAAAGAAATACGTTTAAAACTGAATATAGACAAAGGAGACCTTGAAGTGAGGACTAAAAAAGTCAAAAAATTCCTTTCACAAGGGCATAGAGTTAAGGTGACAGTTCATTTTCGTAAGTGGAGAGAGAGGATTCATAAGGCAAGGGGGTTAGAATTGCTTGAAGTTATGAAGGAGGAAGTAAAGGATTTTGGTGTTGTTTTGTCCGATATAAAGGTTGAGGCTACACAAGCAACATTGATGTTTAATCCTGGAAAAGTTTAAAATGACTAAAAGCAATAAAATAAAAACGAACAATAAGAGCAATAAAGTAAAAACAAATAAAGCAATTGCTAAAAGGTTCAGAGTTACGAAAACTGGAAAAGTTATTTCTAAGTCCCCGGGACTGAATCATAAAACTGGAAAAAAATCTTCAAAAAGAAAGAGGGCTCTTTCTCAAGGCACCAGGGTTGAAGGTTCCGTAAAAAAGAAGATTTTGAGGAATTTAGGTAAATAAAATGGTAAGAGTTAAAACAGGTTCAACAAGAAGAGAAAGACATAAGAAAATTCTTAAGCTTGCTAAAGGCTTCAGGGCTTCAGGCTCTAGGAGATTTAGAAAAGCAAAAGAAGTTCTTTTGAATGCAGGTACAAGTGCTTACAGAGATAGAAAAAACAATAAAAGAAATTTTAGAAGATTGTGGATTTCAAGGCTTAATTCAGCTCTAAGTCAACACGATGTTTCTTATTCAGATTTTCAAAATATGTTAAAGAAATCTCAGATTGATCTAAACAGGAAAATGCTTTCAGAAATTGCAATTAATGAGCCTGAAGCTTTTAAAAGTTTAGTTTCAGAGTTGTCTAAAAAGTAATTATCATTATGATAATTTAATGTTGAATTATCCAGAATCTTCTATAAGTTTTTCAAAATCATTAAATCTTGCTAAAAAAGATAAAAGTAATATATTTTTATCTCTGAATCATCTTAATTCAGAAAATGACTCAATCCCTTATGCTATAAAAGATAATATTTGCACATTGGGACTTCCTACAACATGTGCTTCAGGTGTTTTGAAAGGTTATGAGAGTCCTTATGAAGCTACTGTTGTAAAAAGGTTAAATGAAAAGGGATGTTCTCAATTAGGAAAAACAAATTTGGATGAATTTGCAATGGGTGCAAGTACTGAAACAGGATATTATGGACCTTGTTTAAATCCCTGGAACAAAAAAAAGGTCTGTGGAGGCAGTTCGGGAGGTAGTGCTGCTGCAGTTGCAGCAGGTATAGTTCCATTTTCTTTAGGTTCTGATACAGGAGGTTCCGTAAGGCAGCCAGCATCTTTTTGCGGGGTTTTTGGATTTAGACCTACATGGGGACGTGTCTCAAGATATGGATTGGTTTCAATGACTTCTTCAATGGATACGATAGGTATTTTTTCAAAAACATTACAAGAAACAAGATGGGTTTTTGATGCTGTAAAAGGTTCCGACAGGAATGATTCAACATCTTACGATATAGAAAAAAACGTTTCTTTCCAGGAGAAAAAACCTAAAAAAATACTTATTCCCAATCTTTCCAGTTTGAAAAAGTTTACAAAAAAATATATATTTGATTCTTTTAAAAATTTACTTTCAGAAATTTCAAAGGAAAAAATTGAAATCCAAGAAATGGATTTTGATATTTTTGAAAATTCTCTTCCAGTTTATTATCTTATTTGCTATGCGGAAGTAAGTTCAAATCTTGCTAGATTTGACGGGGTGAGATTTGGACCAAAACACGATGAGTCTGTTGAGTTGTGGAGGAAAGAATCTTTTGGCCCTGAAGTTCAAAGAAGAATATTGATGGGCTGTCATGTACTTTCAGAAGGTTATCGAGATGGTCTTTACGAAAAGGCAGTCTTGCTCAGGGAATCTTTTTCTTCAATTTTGAATAATTGGGCAAAAGAAGGTGTTTTTCTTCTTCCTACAACACCTTCTGTGGCATTTGACATCAATTCAAAAAAAGATCCTTTGTCTATGTACCAGCAAGATATTTTTACAACAGTGTCTTCTTTGGCTGGAGTTCCAGCTATAAATATACCTTGGGGAAAACATGAGGGAATGCCTTACGGCTTTCAATTGTCTTCTGGTGAAAATGATGATGAAGATTTAATAAATCAATCATTATGGTTAGAAAATTTTTCAAAATGGAGAGCTTGATTTTTTAATATGAGATTAGATCCAATGATTGGTTTAGAGATACATGTTCAATTGATGACTAAAACAAAGATGTATTGCAGATGCTCAACATCACCAAGTGATCCAAATTCAAATTGTTGTCCTGTTTGTTATGGTCTTCCAGGAGCTTTGCCTGTTCCAAACAGGAAGGTTTTGGAACTTGCATCAAGATGCGCACATCTTTTAGGTTGTACTTTGAACAATAAAAGCATCCCAGAAAGAAAAAATTATTTTTACCCTGATTTGCCAAAAGGCTACCAAATTAGTCAGTTTGCTAAACCTATTGGAGAAAATGGCAAATGGTTTTTCTATTCTGAAGGTGAAGAATGTGAAGTCTTGATAAAAAGAATACAGGTTGAAGAAGATACTGCTCAACTTTTGGTTAAAAATGGTAATTCCCTTCTGGATTTTAATAGGTCTGGAATACCTTTGCTTGAAGTTGTAACCCATCCTCATTTTTCAAATGCTAGAGAAGCAGGTGAATTTTTAAGAAGCTTGAGATCTTCGCTTGTTGAACATTGTGTTTCAAGTGGAAAAATGGAAACTGGAGCTATGAGATGTGAGCCAAATGTTTCTGTTTCTATAAATGGAAAAATTTCAAATAAAGTTGAAATAAAAAACCTAGGAAGTATTAGTGGTGTTGAAAAAGCAATCAAATGGGAAATAAAGCATCAGTTGAAAAAAATAAAATCTGGAGAAAAAATTCGCTCAGTTACAAAAGGCTGGGATGAAAGTGGTAATGAATGTGTGTTGCAGAGGGTTAAAGAGTCCGCTTCTGACTATCGTTATTTTCCCGAGCCTGATTTAAACATCTTGGTTTCATCTAATAAAAAATTCAAAAAGAATACTCCTTATAAAAAGATAAAAAAAATGCTGAAAGAGGGGGTTTCTTTCCAAATGGCCAGAAGCATTTCTTTGAATCATGAGATTTTTGATTACTATGATAGTTTTGATGATGATACGAATAAAAAAACTTTGGCAAGTTGGATAACTGGATCTCTAATGTCTATTTGGAAGGATGAAAATTCTTTGTTGGGAAAAAGTCCAAAAAAAGAAGAACTTTCTAAATTAATAAGACTTTTAAAAGATGAAAAAATTACTAAATCAATAGCAAAAAAAATAATTGTAAAAATGACCCTTGAGGAAAGAAGCGTTAATTCTCTCCTTGACCAAATAGGAGATACTGGATATCTTTCTGAGATGGATTTATTAAATCTTGTAAAAAAAATTATTCAAGAAAATCCTGAAATAATTAACAAATACCTGACAGGAAAGACTGCGGTTCTAAAGTCTTTAGTTGGTTTAGGGATGAGGGAATCAAAAGGAAGAGCGGATCCAAGAAAACTAGAAAAGGAATTAGAAAAATTATTAAAATTAAAAAAATAATCAATCTTTTTCTTCTGTTTTTCTTGATAGGAGGAGATTCTTTAAGCTTTAAAGAAAAAGCTGACATAGAGCGATGGTATTTAAAAATTCAAGAATCTAAAATCGATCTTTCAAAATACAAGACAGAAAATGATTCTGTTAACTCTTCTACAAAATTAGGATTTTTATCTTATTCTTATTCTTGGCTTTGGTTTCGTTACGGTGATTTGGAGTCTTTGAAGAATTTAGTTGAACAAAATAAAAAAATTGCTTATGAAGAAAGGGTTTATTACGGGTTTTCAGAATCTTTAGATTATGAAGCGGACCTCACTCTTTTGTCTTCTGATGATAGTTTGGTTTTTGAAAGATGGCAGTTATGGTTGTTGAATATTCATAATCAAACTGACAAAACTGTAAATAACTCTTTGCCTTATGTAAGATTTTATCTGAAAGACGGAACTATTTTTGAAAGATTCGTTCCAGAGGAAAGTAAGGATTTTTTGGACAAACAAAGAGCAGGAAGTATTTCAAGGTTTTTATGGGCTGATATTCCTTTGCTTCCATGGTATTCAAAAAGACTTTTGGTCCTCACTGATTTTATTGAAAAAGAGGAAATCTCAATGATGGAGTTAGTTTTTGACAAAGAGACAATAGTGATTCCATTTTGGGGTAATTTTTTAAGTTTTTAAAAGTTTAAAAGTTTTTCGTTTTCTTTTTTCCAATTTTTAAACAAATATATTCCTCCAGTATCGTCTGCAATCCACAAATCTCCAATTGGGGTAAATGTAATTCCTTCAGATAATGGAAATGGGATATTCCATGTTTTTATTTTTTCGTAGTCTTTAAAAAGGTAAAGTTTTCCATGAAAGCCACTTGAGGTCAGAAGTCTTTTAATTAGCCACGAATCCAATATCCATAAATGTTTGGTTTTTTTGTCATAGTACATGTCTGAAATTGATTCTATTTTTGGTTTAATTTCTTTATTCAAGATAGGTTTTTCCTCTGACTCTTTTAAAGGTATAGAGAATTCATAAATTACAGTTGGGTATCTTTGTTTTCCTACTAATATTTTCAGCCAGTTTTCTCTATTTTCATCATGTCCAATTACAGTTAGTCCTTCAAGACCCCAATCTTCATCTTTGCAATTTTCTGGATATCCTGGAAGTTTGTAAACATGTTCAATTTGAAAATCTTCAGGATTTATAACAACTATCTCCCATAAAGACTCTCTCATGACAAGAAGATTATTATTTCTTGGATCAATGGAAACTGCTTCAAAATCTCTTTGACAAGAGGTTCCTGGAATTTTTTTCATCTTAATCAGTTCTCCATTTAGATCTATTTCCGCTATATGTCCTTCGTCTCCAACGACAAATAAACTTTTTCTTGCATCTGAGTATGTTATTCCAGAAGGCTCCTTGAAGTTTTCGGGGATGAGATTTTCAAATGTGGATATAAGAAATAGTAAAAAAATCATGAAGATATTAGTTTTTGAAGTTCTTTTTCAGTGAGCACCTTTTTAGATTTTTTTGCTGCTTTGAAGATTTTATTCACAGTCCATTCATCATTTTTGTAATTGTTTTCTTTTAACCAATAGATAATGTTTGATTTCCCACTCATTGGTCCAATTTCAATTTTTTGCTTTAGCCCGAATTTTCCTGCAGGAACACCGCTATAAACTCTGTCTGCCAACCAGTCATCTCCTTTTTTTAAAGCTTTTATAACTGCTGCAGCATGAACTCCTGTTCCTGTTCTAAAAGCATCTTCACCTATTACAGGATAGCCTTTTGGAATTGGAACTCCTGTAGCCTTGCTTACAAATTTCACATAGTCCGATAATTTTGAAAGATCTCTGTCAATCCAACCCAGTAATTGAAAATTGACTAAAAGTTGATCTATTGGGGTATTTCCTACTCTTTCTCCAATCCCTAAAGCCGTTCCATGAACCCTATCAGCACCTGCTTCAATTGCAGCTATTGTGTTTGGAATGTCCAAACCTCTATCTCGATGACCATGCCAATCTACCTGGATGTCTTTTTCAATACTGTCTACAAATCTTCTTATAAAAGAAACCAAAGCCCTAACACCTTCAGGTGTTGCATGACCTACAGTGTCGCAAATTGTTACTCTTTTTGCTCCATATCGTATTGCTGTTCCGTATAACTTTTTTAAATCTTCAGGATTAGCTCTTGTTGTGTCTTCTGTTACATACATTACTTCAAGCCCATTTTTTATTGCAAAGTTTACAGAGTCCTCAGTGTCTTTGAGCATTTTTTCCAAGGTCCATCCTTCTGCATATTGTCTTATTGGAGACGATCCAATGAATGTGCTAACTTCCATTTTTAAACCAGTTTTTTGCTGTATTCTCACTACTGGTTCGATATCTACCTGTAATGTTCTTGCTGCACAGTTTGGATAGATGTTAAGTTTTTGATCCGATATTTCTTTTGCTAAACTCAGTGAAGATGCTTCTACATGTTTGCCTGCTCCTGGAAGACCAATGTTGGCAGATTCAATTCCAAGATCGTTAATAAAATGAATTATTTTTATTTTTTCTTCTAAAGTTGGAGTTTTTACCGAAGGGCTTTGAAGCCCATCCCGAAGTGTCTCGTCGTCTAACTGGGGAGTTTTTTTTGGTGAAAAAAGTGTATCTTTTTTATTCCAATCAAAAATAAGACTGTTTTCTTTTTTCAAAATTATGTTAAACCTTGTTGTTTGATCCAGTTGATAAGCCCACCAGATTTAATTATCTCTTCAATGAATTTGGGGAAAGGTTCAGCTTGAAATGTTTTATTTTTAGTTATGTTTACAATTTCTCCAGTTCTTAAGTTTGCTTTTATTTTGTCTTTATGTTCTGTAATTTCTACCACTTCTTTACAAACCAATATGGGAAGGCCAATATTTATAGAATTTCTATAGAAAATCCTTGCAAAAGAATTTGCTATAACAAGAGAAACTCCTGACCATTTTATACAGAGTGGAGCAACTTCTCTTGAAGACCCACATCCAAAATTGTCACCTGCAACAATTATGTCTCCATCTTGAACTTCTGTTGCAAAAGATCCGTCAGTCCATTCAGGATGTCCTTCCATACAGTGGGGAGTTAAATCTTCTTTTTGATAACTTGAACAGTATCTTGCGGGAATTATGATGTCCGTGTCTATATTATCTTCAAATCGAAAAACATTTCCATTTACTTTCATAATAAGGTAATTATAAATTTAGTGATTGAAATGTCTCCTTCCAGTAAGTGCTAAAGAGAGTTTATTTTCAATCGAAGCTTTTATTACCTCTTCATCTTTTATGGAACCTCCCGGTTGAACAATTCCTATAATTCCATGGCTTGAAGCTAGATCTATTGAATCTCTGAAAGGGAAGAATGCATCTGAAGACATCACAGAGCCTTTTGCTTTTTCTTTAGATATTGAAAGTGCAATCTCTAATGCTCCAACTCTGCTTGTGCTTCCAGCACCACCTCCTACCATTATTCCATTTTTTACTAAACATATAGCATTTGATTTCATTTCTTTTACAATCAAATTCGCTAAATAAAGATCGTCGATAGTCTTTTTCATTGCCTCTGGTCCATGCCAAGACCAATTTTTTGGTGAAGTTGATTCTTTGTCGTTGTGTTGGCAAAGGGTTATTCCGCCAGATAATGTTTTCAATGACCATTTTTCCTGTTCGATAAAAGGTACAGTAAGGACCCTCAAGTTTTTCTTTTTTTCTAAGATTTCAAGAGCTTCTTCTTCAACTTCAGGTGCAATTATCACTTCTACAAAAAAATTAGATAAATATTCAGCTGTTTCTCTGTCTAATTTCGGTTTTATCGCTATGACTGATCCAAATGCTGCTCGCGGATCTCCATTCCAAGCATCTTCCATTGATTGTCTCAGATTTTTATTTAACGCAACTCCTGTAGGGTTTGTATGCTTTACAACAACTGAACCATCAGAAGGGAGAGATTTACATAGTCTTAAGGCAGCATCCATATCTAGGTAATTGTTGTAAGAAAGTGCTTTTCCTTGATGTTGAATTTGTTCTTTTTTAAATTTTTCTGAAATCAAAACAGCTGCTTTTTGATGTGGATTTTCCCCATATCTCAATTCTTCCCATTTTCCGGAAAAAATAAAATTCATTTCTTGATCTGTATCATCCATCCATCTTGAAATATCGAGATCTAATTTTGCAGTTTTTGAAAAAGCTTTTGCAGCATATTTTTTTCTCATTTCAGAATCAAATTTTTTATCTAAGTTGTTTATAACTTCTTCATAATCTTTTGGATCTGTAACAACTAAGCAGTTTTTATGATTTTTTGCAGCAGCTCTCACCATGCTTGGACCACCAATGTCTATTGATTCAATTGCCTCTGAAAATGTTTTATTTTTTCCTTGGTCAAAATTATAGAAATTAACTACGACTAAGTCTATTTTCTTGATTTTGTTTTCTTCCATTTGGTCAAGATGTGATTCGTTTGAGCAGTCTCCCAATATACCTCCAAAAACTTTTGGATGCAGTGTCTTGACTCTTCCGTCGAGTATTTCAGGGAATCCAGTAAGTTCAGAAACTGAAGAAACCTTTATTCCATGTTTTTCGAGGTATTTTTTTGTTCCACCACTCGAAAAAATCATAAAATTACTTTCTAAAAGTTTTTTGCCTAATTTTTCCAGATTTGTTTTATCTGTTACTGAAAGTATTGCATATTTCTTCATTTCTTTATTCTATGAAGAGCCATTTCTGCTTTCAAATATTTTGGAGGAACTTTCATTTGTCTTTGAAGTATTTGGTAATTGTATGCTTGTGGTCTCCCTTCAAAAAACTTTCCACCCATTGAATAACCATGTCTGACTACAGCATTTAAGAGATCCAGCCATATCGTCGAAGCTCTTCTCATAGGTAAAACTGCTGATAGTTCAAATCTGATAAGTTTATCTTCAGTATGTTTATTTATATCTTTATCAAAAGCAGCAGTAAAAAAACCACAAAGAGAATTGTTTTCTTCAGAGACAAAACAAAATCCTCTTTTTCCTTCCAGGGCATTTTTTACCCAGTTTTCATGCATTTTTTCAGCAAAATCCTGAGAAAAATCTGGATCCTTATGAAATCTTGAATTTCTAAAAATTTTTTTTGAAATTTTTGTTATTCTTTCAAAATCTTTTTCTTCAGCAAGCCTGACATTTGTTTTGCTTTTTATTCCATATATGTCATGAATGATTCCTTCATCGTATGTAAAAACACTTCTTAAAACTATATCAGCATAATTAAACCCAGCATTTTCTAAAGCCCTTATGCTGATTACATCTTTCGCATCTATTCTTGTCTGAAGGAAAGAAAAATTATTTTCATCAGCCCAATTTACAGCTTCTTCAGCAATTTTTTTTGAATCTTTTAGAGATTTTTTCATCGAGTAGAAAAAATTAATATTTCCAGATTTTTTACCAAAAGCTTTTGAATCAAATTCAGAATAATTAATTGCACATATAGAGTCTTTAGAGAGAAAAAGACAATCTTTTTCATTTTCTATTGTTTCTTTCCATTTCTCAACAAGGTGTTTTTTATGAACTGCAGAAGGGTAATCTTTTATAAACCTGTAAGGCGAAGGCAGAAATTTTTTTGCAAATTCTTCTATGTTTGTAAATTCGTTTATTTTTTTTATTTCTTTTAACATCCGTAATCCTTAACCCATTTATTTTCGATTATGTCATTGTAGAGATTAATGCAAGATTTTGCTGCTCTTTCGGGAGTCCATGTGGATGTGTTTCTTTTGTATCCATTTTGGCCCATCTTTTTCCTTAGGGCAGGGTTTTTGAGGAGTTTAATTATTGCTTTTGATAACTCTTTTTCATTTTCTTTTTCAACTAATATTCCTTCTTTTTCATTTTTTACCATTTTTTGAATCCCTCCGACTTTTGTAGAGATGATTGGGAGTTTCATGCTTTGTGCTTCGAGTATGGTAAATGGAAAAAGGTCAAATTTTGATGGGTGTACTAATATATCCATTGCATCATAGAAATCATTTACATTTTCCCTAAGTCCAGCAAATTTTACAAACTTTTTCAAATTTGAATCTTCAACAATTTTTTTCAGTTTGATAAGGTAAGGGTCTTTTTCTCCATATATTGAACCTCCAACGATAAGCAGTCTTGATTCTGGAATTTCTTTTGCTACAAATTTCCATGCCTTTAACAATATTTCATGCCCTTTTTCAGGATCAAGTCTGCTTACAGTCCCTACAATTTTCTCTTTTTCTGAGAATTCAAATTCTCTTTTCACGATTTTCCCGTCAGAAAGTTCTTTTTTAAACTGTCTTGCAACAACATCAACATTCCTCATTATGGATATTTTAGAAAAGATATTTCCAAGAGAAATCGCGAATTTTTTTGCTTCTTCGGAATTTACAACAAGACGGTCTACGAAAAAAGAATTTAACCCAAAGGCGATTTTTTTATGAATTGGAATAAGAGGTTCTGTAGATGTAAAAAATTTTACTACTAGGGCTCTTGGTTTTGCTGATATCAAGGTCATAAGTTCTGCATACCAAGGGCTGTGAAATATTGTTAAGCTACAGTTAAATTCTGTATTTTTTTGAAATATTTTTTGAATTTTTTTGTATGCTTCTATGTTTGTTTTAATGTAATTAAAAAACCCTTTGTACCATCCATGTATTTTTGCCTGCCTGATTGGACCTGCCATCCATACTTCATGAACTTTTAGACCTTCTTTTTTTGCTTCTTTTGAAAATTCGCTCCTTTCAACACCTGGCCACCAATAAATTACAATCAGTTCAGAATCTTCTACATATTTTTTTGATTCTTTTACTAGAGTGATTATTGTTTTTCTTAAGACTGGTGTTAAGTAGTGTCCAACTAAAAAAAAAGCTTTGAAGTTTTTAAATAATTTCACTTGCTATTTCTCTTATCTTTTCAGCAATATAGCTTATCTCATTGTCAGTTAGTTTGCCGTGTGAGGGTAGGGTGATTGTGCTGTCCCCAATTTTTTCTGCATTTGGAAAATCTCCTGGAGCATAACCAAATCTTTTTCGATAGTATTCCATCAGGTGAATAGGTCTGTAGTTAACAGAAATTCCAATACTCGCCTCTTCAAGTTTTCTTATAAAAAGGTTTCTGTTTTTTGGAACTCTTATTGTGAAAAGATATGGAGAATCCTCTTTGGAATATTTAGGGTGTATTTTTATTCCAAAAGATTCTATCCCCTCTAATTTTTTTCTATATTTTTCATCAACAGTAATTCTTTTTTGGAGATTTTTAGATATCCAATTTTTTTCAACCTGATCTAGGAGAAGAGAAGCAGATATGTCATCTAGGTTACATTTCATCCCTAGGTTAGGCATATCGTAGTGAGAATAAAAGTTATCGCCTCTGGATGCTGGAGCTTTATCCATTCCATGTAAGACAATTTTTTTCGCTTTTTCGTAAATTGCTTCATCGTTTGTTGTTAGGCATCCACCTTCTCCGCATGTAATTGCTTTTGTCGCGTAAAAAGAAAGGGCTGATGCAGATGATATCGAACCTGGAGCTTTTCCATCAATCTGTCCTTCAAATGCGTGCGCAGAATCCTCAATTATTTTGATGTTTTTCTTTTCAACAATTTTTTTTAAAGATTTTATATTCACCATTTGTCCATAAAGGTGCACTGGTATTATTGCTTTTGTTTTATTTGTAATTTTATTTTTCAAAAGATTTAAATCGATTAATCCGGTTTTTGGGTCTACATCAACAAATTTGGGAATCCCCCCGGAAAGTATTATTGCATTTGAGGTTGCTATAAAAGACATTGGAGTTGTGATCACCTCGTCTCCTGGCTTTAATCCGATGCTCATTAATGAAACTTGTAATGCAGTAGTACAAGATGAAGTCAGCAATGAATACTTGTTTCCAAGTTGTTGGGAGATTTTTTTTTCAACTTTTTTTGAAATTGGACCTGAGGTGATATGGGGGTTTTTTATCGTTTTTTTGATTTTTTCAAAATTGATTTTCTCTAAAGAGTGTTTCCAAAATGGAATTTTTAAACTCATAATTCTAGAATCTATCATAATTTGAATAAAGAGATTAAAAAAATAAAAATTTTTTTTGAATCCGAAGATTCAATAAAAATCCTTGATTTTAGTTTTATTTCTGATAAAGAAAAATCAATAATAAAAAGGTTTTTAAGCAGGGGGGATGTAGATCCAGAGTCTTTTTGGGATTTTAGGGATTTTTTATTGAAAATGGATATATCCCTTGTTGTTGACAAAAATGGAAGAAAGGCCTTCGAAGATTTCAAAAAGAAAAAATCTGTGATTTTGGATATGTCTAATTCTGGAAGTATGGTTTTGAGATATTTCGGAAAAGATTCAAAAATTTATTCTTTGGTGAAAAAAATATCCCCAAAAGGGTGGATACTAAACCCTCTTAAATTGAATTCTTTTCTTTTAGATTTAAGGGCTTTCGGCGGAACTATGATTTACACAGATCGTGGAAAAGATGCCTTAAGCCGATTTAAGAAAAAGAATTCAGTCAAACTGTATGCTTCAAATAATAAAATTTTTATAAAACACAGTGTTGCTCTTTTGTCAAAACATGTTCTTGTTTTTTCAGATTATGTAAAAGATGGGAGGTTGTCTGATCCTCTTATGTTGAGAAATTTACTTGATGCATTGAGAAAGTCTGGATGCTGGACTACAGTTGAGAAGGATGTAAAAAAAATAAATAAAATTTCTTCTTTAAGTGGAATCTCTTTCGGACCTTCAGTTAAATTTTTCAACCAAATTGAAGTTTTTCCAAACGTTGAATCTATCCCTGAGAAAATAAGGGATGTATGCATTCCTTTTCTAGATAAATGGTCAACATTGAGTTCTCCAAAGTCACTAAACACTCTTACAAAAAAACTTGATGATTTAAAAATCAAGTTCCAGGTTCATCATCTCGCAAAGAGAATTGCTTGTTTAGATTCTGAGATAAACGGTGCTTTTGATGAAAAAATTTTAAAATTGCCTCTTTTTGATTATCAAAAGAAAGGGGCATTGTTTCTGGCAAAAAAAGAGAATGCTTTACTTGGTGACGAAATGGGTTTGGGTAAAACTGTTCAGGCTATTGCCGCTATAGAACTTCTCAAGTCGAAAAACCAACATTTGAAGGTTTTGATTGTTGTTCCTGCAAGCTTAAGGACGCAGTGGAAAGAGGAGTTTAAAAAATTCACTGGAAGAGAAGTTGATGTTGTTAGGGGTTCGCCGGCAATTAGAAAAAGTGTTTGGAAGTCTCCAAACAGTATAAAAATCGTTAATTATGAAATACTCATGAGAGACAAGGAGGCAAATACTTATTGTCAAGACTGCTTGCTTGTTTTAGATGAGTGTCAAAGAATAAAAAACTGGAAAACAAAAACAAGTCAACTTATTAAATCTTTTAAGTTTAGGTATTGTTTCGGTCTTTCTGGGACTCCGTTGGAAAATTCTATTGAGGATTTGTACACGGTAATGAGGACTATTCAGCCAAAAGCGCTTGGCACAAATCCTTTTTCTTTTAGAGAAAAATATCTTATTTTAGATAGGTTTGGATCGATATTGAAAGTTAAAAATATTGATGAAATAAGAAAAAAAGTAAGTGGTGTTTTCTTAAGAAGGAGAAAGGATGAGGTTATGGATTCCCTTCCAGAATTAGTAGAGAGTGTTCGTTATGTCGAGTTGTCAACAGCACAAAAGAAAATATATGAAAAGATATTTAAAAAAGTCTATGAATCTTGGAAGGATGATGATTCTTCAGAAAAAAAATATTCCAGCATATTTGAAGGGATTTTGAGAATGAGAGAGGCTTGTGCATCTCCAGAACTCCTTGGAGAAGCAGGAGATAGTTCCAAATTACAAGAGTTAATTGAAATTATAGAAAGTGGAGGGGTTGTTTCAGGGAAGAAAATG
>CAYFJE010000018.1:0-15931 GCA_964343345.1 uncultured bacterium | reverse complement strand
TTTAATTCAGGATTTCCTGGCTGATGACTACGATCAATTTCTATCAAAAGAGGATTCGCAACCATCGATGCTTCAAGTTGAGCTGTATATTCAATAAGGTCTTCATAATTGTTTCCTAAAGCTCTTACAACTATGTCATTGCCAGTTGGAGGACCTTCTGTAATTTCAACAAATTGAATTTTGGCTCCGGGAATATCATTGAATATTTTTTGAAGTTTAGGTTGATGTAACTCAACAGCTTCTTTTCTGTGTTTTTCAAAGAAAGATCCTGTTATCCTTGCAAAATGAGGACCACCCCCACCACCTATTGTTCCATATATATTTTCTCCCGAATCTCCAACGGAAGTTGTATAGAAATCCACTTCAGGAGTTGAATCAAGAACTTTTTCAACTTTTTTTGCAATTGAGTCCGTGATTCCAACAGAAGTCCCCCAAGGAGCTTCAATGTCAATAATGAATTCTTTTACTGAAACTTTCGGAAAAAACTCTGAATTTTCTAATAATTTCGGAACAAGAGACATCGTTGCAGCAAAAACTAAAATAAAAGAGACTAATGTTTTATATGGTGTTTTTGTTATTTGTAATATTATTTTTTTATGTTTTTCTGCATATTTTGTAAAATCAATCCCAGTAAAGATATTTTTCTTTTTTTCTTGTTTTAATAATATTGCACACATTGACGGGAGTATGAAATGCCCTGTAATTAAAGCTCCTGCTAGCGTGAAGATCACCATTGCTGGCACATATTTCATAAACTCTCCCATTGTTCCTGAAAGGAACATCAGGGGGCCAAATGCAGCTATTGTTGTTAATATTGCTGCAGTTATTGGCATGCTTACTTGGTGGATACCTTTTTTTGCAGCCTTCCTTGGCTCGGTCCCATTTTCAACATGTCTAAAAATATTTTCAACAACAATTATGTCATCATCAACAAGCATTCCCAACACAATTATGATTCCAAAAACCGTTACATTATTTAAAGAAAAATCCAAAACATTTGCGATTATCAATGCGAACCCAAGTGCTAAAGGTATACCAAGCGAAACGAGAAGAGAGTTCTTTATTCCCACAAATAAGATAAGAACAATTATTACAATCCAAAAACCATTTGTCAGATTGCTAACCATAACACCAATAAGTTCATCTCTAACAGCTGAAACTTGCTCTGATGCAATGTCTATTTTTATATTGGGGTTTTTTTCATTTATTTCATCAACAAGAGAAAAAACACTTTCACCAACTTTCACAGTGTTTTCTCCTGTTGTTTTTTTAATCACTATGTTTATTGAATTTTGACCATTGTGCCTTGAATAGGTGGTTATTTTTTTAGGAGCAATTTTGATACCAGCAATTTCACTTAAAAGAAATGAGTTTCCATACGAATCTGGAATTACGAGATTTCCAATTTCTTGAACTGTTTCCGATTTCCCTCTATAAGAAATTTGTAATTCTTGAGATCCGGTGTCAAGAGAGCCTATAGGCATATCAAAAAGAAGTTGTTGAATAGAGTTGGAAAGTTCATTCAGTGTAAGTCCTTTTTGTCTCAACCTGGATGGATTTGGTTCAATTTGAATGGTGTTTTCTTTTGCTCCAAAAAGTTCAACACTTGCAAGCCCGTCAAGTTTTTTTATCTCCTCTGCAGCAAGTAATGCTTCTTTTTTCAAAGTTTCGGAATCCATGTCTCCAAATACTGTCAATATAACAATGGGGAGTTCCTCAAAAGCTATTTCTGAAATTTCAGGAGTTTCAATTCCGGATGGTAGTAGAGATCTTGATTCATCTACTTTGTTTTGAACTTCGTTTATTGCTTTATCTATGTCGTATCCGGCATCAAATTCAAGAATCAAAAAACTAAAACCAGGAACAGAATAGGATCTCATACTTTTCAGCCTTTTGAGGTCGTCAATTTTTGTCTCAAGAGGGTTCGTTAAAGTTTTTTCAACGGAAGACGATGATGATCCTGGCCAGGGGATGCTGACAATTACATAAGGAACTGTTATATCTGGCGTCGAGGCTGTTGGGATTGTGTTGTAGGCTTTGTATCCACCAAAAAGCAATCCAATAACAAGAAGATACACCAGCCTAGGTCTTTCTAAAAGATAATCAGTTAAAAATCTCATCACTGTGCAATTCTGATTTTCTGTCCATCTCTTAAATTGCCTGGTCTCCTTAAGACTATTCTTTCATTTTCTTCAACACCTTTTATAAGGGCAGTATTGTCATTTTCAACAAGGATTTCAACAGCAACCCACTGAATTTCATCATTTTCATCTATTCGATAAACTCCAGGGCCTTTTAATTGAACGATGCTTGAAAGAGGGACTATGTGGCCTTTAATTTCCCCCATGTCTATTGTGGTAGTAACCCATATTCCATTTTCTGAATCCATTTCTGTTTCGATTTTCCAGATTGTGTTGATTGCTCCCGTTCCTGGTTCAGAAGATCTTGTTTTGTGAACCATCTTCCATTCATTTTCATTTTCGTCAATAAGCATGTTTCCTAAACTTATTTGTTTTGCGATATGTGGGGCAAGCAAGATTTCCATACGCATACCTTTCAATGGCAGTATTTTTATTGCAGGCATTCCAATCGTTACATCGTTTCCAATTCTTGAAAATAGGAATTCAACTTGAAGGTCAAAAGGGGCAAGCACACTGCAATCTTCCACTTGTATTCTTTTTAAAGTTACCATTATTTCTGCACTTTCAAAATTCAGTCTTGCTTGATCTACTGCATTTTGTAGTTTTTCCAATTGTTCTTGTGTAATGCTTCCTGTATGAGATATCTTTTCAACCCTTTCAAGATTGTTTTCAGCATCATCAAGAGCTAATTTTGCTTGTTTAAGAGTCGTTTCAGAATTAGCCATATCCAATATTTGCATCTTGCATTCAAGGGAAGCCATTTCAGTTCCTTCTTTTATTTCTTGCCCTTCTTCAACAAATATGTTTTCAATCTTCCCTGAACTTTTCCAGTTTAGGTTTCCAGAGCCAGTGGTGTTGATCAAGCCTAATGCAGGATAGTATTTTTTTTGAATCGTTTTTTCCGGATGAACCCAGGTGACTAATGGAAGATTTTCTTGAATCTCTTCTTTTTCATCAGCCGGCTGATCAGAACATCCAAAAATGATGGAAATGATAAATAAAACAAAATATTTTTTCATACGAAACTCCTTACATAATTACAAGCATTCAATTATAAAAAAAATATAATGAAAAAAGTGAAAGATTTTTCAATTGTTTTTATCAGTGATTCAAAAAAATTTATGGAAATGATGGATTTCATAGAAATGTTTCCAGAAATATCTATAGACATGGAAGCCGATGGTTTTTATGCATATAAAGCGAGACCATGTTTATGGCAACTTTGTGTCGAGGACGATGTCAAGAAATATGTTTTTTTGGTTGATCCAATTTCATGTAAAAAGAATGATGAATTGCCAATGTCGCAACTCTTTGGAAACCAAAACATCTTGAAACTATTTCATGGTTCAGAATACGATTTCCAAATGATTTACGAAACTTATGGAATAGTCCCAAAAAATATTGAAGATACCAAGATAGCAGCTGATTTACTTGGATGCGAATCCCCGGGTCTTGACAACCTGTTGAAGGATTTCTTAAATATCGATATTAAAAAAACGAAGAAATTACAAAGAGCAAATTGGGCGAAGAGACCTTTGAGTAAGCAGTTAATTGATTATGCTGCATTGGATGTTCTTCATTTGGTAGATTTAAGAAATGAACTTTTAAAGGAGCTAAAGAAAAAAGAAAGGTTAGATTGGTATTTTGAAGAATGTATCATTTATCAAAACTCAATTCCACCAATGCAAGAAATTATTACAAAGCAGCACTCTCACAAAATCAAGGGTGCTAAAAAATTGAGCCCCTCTCAACTTCTGATTTTAGAAGCCGTTTTTCAAACAAGGGAGGAGATATGCAAGAAAAGAAATCTGGCTTCGTTCAGGTTGTTAGGAAACCAGTACCTCTTGGATATAGCAAAAAATTATGATGCTTACAAAGATGTTTTCCCTAAAAAAATGGACAGAAGACTTAAAGGAAGATTTGTTGCAGCAATAAAATCGGTAAAAAAACAAAATCAACCTTTGCCAAAGTTCTCTCCTCCAAAAAGAAAAAAATATAGAAAGGGTCCTGATAAATTAACAAAGCCAATAAGGGATCTAAGGTTGGAAAAAAGTAAAAAAATGAAAATTCTTCCCGGGGTAATCTTGCCAGGAAGGATTTTGAATGCAATAGCCATTGAACAGCCTCAAACTTTAAAAGATTTATACGAAATTAAAGGAATGAGGAAATGGCAAATCGAAATCCTTGGCAAGGAGTTGCTTGAAAGTATTTCAAAAATAAAGTAACTTTTTTAAACCTTATTAGATAGAATTTCCATATGCCTTTAGGAGCTCCAGATTTTTTCCAATTAGACGAGCAGTTGTCTTCAATAGAGAAAGGTGTTAGGAGTGCTGCAAGATCCTTTGTTGAAAAAGAGGTAAACCCAATAATTTCAGATTGTTATATCAATGGCGAATTTCCGCTAGACTTAATTCCAAAAATTGCTGCTAAAGGTTTTCTGGGTCCAACTTTGCCAAAAAAATATGGAGGCATGGAGTTGAACCATGTTGCTTACGGGCTCATGCTTCATGAGCTCGAAGCTGGGGATTCTGGAATTCGATCTTTTGTTTCTGTCCAAGGTGCATTGTGTATGTATCCAATTTATCGTTATGGGTCAGAAGAACAGAAACTGAAATGGCTTCCAAAAATGGCTAAAGGAGAACTGGTTGGTTGTTTTGGTTTAACTGAGCCAAATGCTGGTAGTGATCCTGGAAGGATGACAACAACTGCAACAAAAAAAGGTGATCATTGGGAGATAACAGGAAGAAAAATGTGGATAACAAATGGATCGATTTCTGATTTAGCGATTGTTTGGGCTAAAGATTCTTCCTCTGGCGAGATACTTGGATTTGTTGTTGAAAAAGAAATGGAGGGTTTTAGTGCTCCTGAGATAGAAGGAAAACTTTCATTGAGAGCAAGTCGAACAAGCGAGTTGGTTTTAGATAAAGTTAAAGTTCCTGAATCAAATCGTTTGCCGGAAGCGAAAGGCTTGAGTGGTCCGCTTTCTTGTTTAAATCAAGCTCGATTCGGAATAGCTTGGGGTACTTTAGGTTTGGCTACCGATTGTTACCTCGAAGCTTTAAAGTATTCGCAAGAAAGAGTTCAGTTTGATAAACCGATTGCTCAATTTCAATTAACTCAGAAAAAGTTGGTTGAACTTCATAGTGATATTTCTCTAGGGCAGATAATGATGCTTAGATTTGGAAGAATGAAGGAAGAGGGAACCTTGAGACATCCTCATGTTTCTATGGCAAAAATGTTTTGTTGTGAATTGGGGTTGAGAGCAGCAAGGATGGCAAGATCAATACTTGGTGGTTCCGGTATTTTGGCTGATTTTCACTGCATGAGACATTCTCAAAATATGGAAAGTGTCTTTACGTATGAAGGTACTCATGAGGTACATACATTAATTCTTGGAAGAGAGATAACTGATTTAGATGGATTTGCTGCCTAGGTTATGGAACCGATAAAAAAGCAAGTTTTAGATAAGGGTTTTATTGAAGTTGTCGATTGTTTAGGTTCAGATCTTACTGTTGTTAATTCAGCAAGAGTCTCTTTTGGAAAAAGAAAAACTACTTTCGATGCTGCTGACAGAGGTCTTGTTAAATATCTTGCTGCCCATAAACACTATTCTCCTTTCAGGCATATGTTTGTTCAGTTTCACATCAAAGCACCGGAATTCGTTATGCGACAATGGTACAAGCATGTTGTTGGTATAGAAACTTCATCATCTTATCCAACTAAAGATCATGCATGGAATGAGATTAGTGGTAGGTATGTCCCTGTTGAAGATTTTTATCAGCCTGAAAGATGGAGAAAACAGTCGGAAGACAACAAGCAAGGAAGCGAAGGTTCTATAGAAAATCCAGAAAAAGCAAAAGAAGTTTTTGAGGAATTTATGGACTCTTCACAAAACTATTATGAGAAACTTCTAGATTTGGGAGTCGGAAAAGAACAAGCAAGGATGATTTTGCCTTTGAATCAATATACTGAGATTTACTGGACAGCATCTTTTCAGGCAATAATGAACTTTTTGGATCTTAGAGATGAAAAAACTGCTCAATGGGAAATTCAAGAATATGCTAGGGCGATAAAAGAAGTTATGTTTGAAATTTTTCCAGAAACGACGAAAATATGGAACGAAGTTCACTGGGATAAAAGTTAAACACTTTTGAACGAATCCTTAGGAAACACCCTGATATTGATTGGTTGTGCGATTTGGGCAGTTGCTCTTTCGTTTTTCAAGATAGCTGAAAAGTATATTGATTCCTCTCAAATAAACTTGATTAAAAACTCCGTTGGTCTTGTTTTTGTTGCTGGATGGATGTTTTTTACAGGTGGTTGGAATCCTGGAGATGTAAGCCTGGCATGGCAGTTAATGTTTGCTTCAGGTGTTATTGGAATGGCTTTTGGTGATGTATTTTTCTTGTCTGCTATAGGGAGATTGGGGGTTGGAAAGGCTACATCTATGGCACTTTTAACTCCTGTTTTGACATTGGTTTTAGAGTTCTTTATATTAGACAGGATTCCAAGTGCAGGATCTTTTTCTGGAATGTTTTTGGTTTTGGTTGGGGTTTTTTATTTATATGGTCCTGTAGAAAATGTTTCAAAAGAAGGGTTCAGGCTTATTTTTATTGCATGTTTATGTGTCGCAATTGCTCAGGTTTTGGCAAGGTGGTCGTTTGACTTGGATCAAGATTTGAGTTTAGGCACATCTGCCTTTTTCAGGGTTTTTGGTGGTGTTGTTGGAATGGCTTTCATTATGGGAAAGGATTTGAAATCAAAATACCTTTCAGCAATTTCAAAAGGCCCTCATTTGAAACCTTTGATGATTGGAGCGTTTTTAGGTACTGGTATAGGGATTTGCCTTTACCAGTCAGCTGCAAAACTGACAACTGCAACACAGTTGAGCTTTCTTGGAACCACAACTCCGATATTTGCGATTCCTATTGCATGGATTATCGCAAAAGAAATTCCTCAAAAACGTGTCATTATCGGTGCATTGATAGCGATAGCCGGTGTGTCCTTGATTTTTCTGCTTTAAAACCATATAGTTTTTGATTATGATTCAAATTAAAAATTCACCTCTTGTTTTCCATTCTCCTCTAGTAAAGTCAGGGAATTCTTCAGGACCAGAACCATTTTCGATTGAGCGGACACTCAGTGGGAATGGTGCACTCCAGGCTGCGCCGTCATAGACATCCATATCTACTTTTCTTCCTTCAAGCAATGCCGTCATCATCCTGTAGTTCATGACAAAATCCATTCCACCATGTCCACCGGATTTTCGTGCTATTTCTCCAATTTTTTTCCATAAGGGATGCTCAAATTGTTTTTTTACCGGGTCAAGGTCAGATCCCTGTTTCCAAGAATGTCCTCCTTCCTGTCCATCAAGATATAGTCTTGCTGGATAGTCGCAAAATGTTCCTTTTGTCCCTGAAACCATGTTTATCCTTGAGTATGGTCTTGGGCTAACGGTATCATGTTGCAGCATAATGGTTTTACCTTTGTTTGTTTTGATGATGCTTGTATTCATATCTCCACGGACATATTTCTCATTTTTTGCTGGATGTCCTGCTGGAAGTTTTTCTTTTGCCCATTTTGACATTCCAAATTCGGGAGAGCTCATCGAGACCATATATTCGAATTTGTCTCCATAATTAATATTCATGTATTGTGCGACAGGCCCCAAGCCATGTGTTGGATAGAAATTTCCATCTGCTTGTGTGTACCATTTTCTTCTCCAGTGATCTTCATAATAAGTGTCATGGAAAAGAAGTGCTCTCAAATCATGAATGTAAGCACATTCTGCATGGGTCAAATCTCCAAATTCACCTTTTCTCACCATATTAAGAATCATCATTTCCCAATAGTTGTAGCAGCAGTTTTCGAGCATTACACAGAATCTTTGTGTTTTTTCTGAGATGTTTACCATGTCCCAGCACTCCTTGATAGATGTTCCCATTGGAACTTCAAGAGCTGCATGTTTACCATTTTCCATCGCGCAAATTGCCATTGGAGCATGCCATATCCAGTTCGTGGCTATGTACACAATGTCAACATCATCTTGTCTGCAAAGGTTTTCAAAATCAGATTCACCATTTGAATATATTCTCGGCTTCTTGTGGCCTTTATCGGTTACTCTTTTCGCAGATCTATCTGCTTTCCCTTTAACCTTGTCGCAAAGTGCAACTATTTTTACTTTATCTATGTCCAAAAGATTCCCAACATGTCCAGATCCTCTGTTGCCGAGACCAATCACTCCAACTCTCACTTCATCAAGGGGAGAGAATTTCTTATTTATCATTGATTTCCCCATTCTCAAAGGGGTTTTTGACCTTGAAGAATATTTATTTTTCAATTGGGGGATTCCAATAAAACCCAGGGAGCCAAGAAATTTAATCAAAGATCTTCTAGAAAAATTCATAACAAACCTCCAATTCAATCGTAGATTGAATAATTTAAGTCCTAGAATTGTAAGTTCTATGTGCGGAGTTGTTGCAATTAGCAATTTCAATAGTGCTTCTTCTAAGGTTGTCACTAGTCTCTTTTCCTTACAGCATCGCGGACAAAACGGAGCGGGTATTGCTTCAGGGAAAGATGGAGTCATGAAAATCCAGAGGGGACTCGGTCTTGTTAAAGAAATATTTAGTCCTGAAGAAATCGGTAAATTAAAAGGAAATTTTGCAATAGGCCATGTTAGATATCCAACACAAGGACCTGTGACAATACAAAACACTCAACCTCATCTTGTCAAGGTAAACAACTCTCCAAATGTTTGTCTTGCGAGCAATGGGGATATAGTCAATTATGCTAGCGAGAGAGAAAGACTTTCAGCGATGGGGGTGGTTTTTGAAGGGACTAACGACGGAGAGCTTTTGGCAAGAATAATTGCTCATGAGATTTCGAAAGGAAGTTCAATTCCAGATGCTGTGAAGGCGGTGATGGAAAATATAAAAGGAGCTTTTAGTGTTGTTTGCATGATTAATGACAAGTTAGTTATTTTTAGGGATCCTTGGGGAATAAGACCTTTGTCTTATGGACAAACAGAAGAGGGGACTTTTATTTATTCATCAGAGACTGTTGGTTTAGATATTCATTTAATCTCAAAGAAAAAAGAAGTTTCTCCTGGTTCAGTTCATGTTTTAGACAAAGATGGAAATCTTGAAATTACTCAACTTGTTTCAAAAGAGCAAAAACATCATTGCATTTTTGAGATGATTTATTTTGCAAGGCCCGATGCAAAACAATTTGGTGAATCGGTTTATCAATTCAGAAAGGATATTGGTGCTGCTTTAGCCAAGGATGATGAAAATCTTGATACTGATATTGTTTTTCCTGTTCCAGATTCCAGTAATGTAATCGCTTTAGGTTATTCAGAATTTGCAAATGTTGATTTCGGATTCGGATTAATGAGAAATCATTATGTTGGAAGAACATTTATTGCTCCCGATCAGGTTATAAGAGATGAGAAAGTTAAAGAGAAATTCAATCCAGTTCCAGGATTTTTTAAGGAAAAAAAGGTTGTTTTGATTGATGATTCAATTGTTCGTGGTAGTACATTGAAAAAACTTATATCAATGATTCGTAAAGCTGGGGCAAAGGAGATTCATATAAGAATCGGATCACCTCCTGTTGCTTTTCCCTGCTATTATGGGATAGATACTCCGACAAAAGAAGAATTGATAATCAATAATGTCAAACTTGAAAACCTTGCTGATTATTTTGGTGCAGATTCTTTAAGATACCTTGAGTTAAGTGATTTGAAAAATATTCCTAGTTCTCAAGATGATTTTTGTCATGCTTGCTTTAGTGGAGACTATCCTCTTGGAACAAAAGAGAAAATAATTCCGGTATCAGAGATTTCTGATTAAAAATAAATTGAAAAGAGTTAAAACCCTGCTCATAAACCATAAAGATTCTTTTACAAGAAATGTTGAATCTTGGCTTTCTCTTGGAGGGTGTGATGTTCACATTGGAAACAATAATCTAACCGAATCTCTTGATGCTTATGAATTGTTGGTTTTAGGGCCTGGCCCAGGAAGCCCAAAAGACTGGCAACAAAGTATTGATTTGATTGCATTATGGGGAAATAGACCTATGTTAGGAATATGTTTAGGCTGTCAATTAATTGTGCATTATTTTGGAGGTACCATTAAGGCGAATGGGAATCCTTGTCATGGGGAAAATGTAAAGATGTTTCATGAGAAAGACATTTTTGATGGGTATGATTCTCCATTGTTGGTTCCAAGATATAACAGTTTAATGATTAAAAACCCAATTCCTGAAGAATTAATTCCAATAGGTTTTTCGTCAGAGAATGAGGTTTTAGCTTTACAGGCTAAGAAGTTTCCTTGGATTGGTTTTCTTTTTCACCCGGATTCTTTTTTGTCCAATGTTAAATTTAATCCAAGATGGTTTTTTGAATGAGGGTTTTACCAAGTCAAAAATTAAGAGGAAGAGTGAAGGTTCCTGGAGACAAGTCAGTCACAATAAGGGCTTACTTTTTAGGTTTAATGCATCCTGTCATAATAAATAATGAATCTGTTGGAAGGGATTGTAGAAGTGCTCTCAAAGCAGTTAGGTCTTTTGGTGCAATAATAAAAAGATATAAGGGAAGTATTAAAGTTTCTCCTCCAACAAATAAACCAGAGAATGTAAAAATTGATGCTGGAAATTCTGCAACTACCGCAAGATTTTCTTTAGCTTGGGCAGCATCAAGTGGAATCAGTGCAGAGATTACAGGAGATGAAAACTTATGTTCAAGAAAGGTCGGAGAGCTTGAAGAGGATTTGGTTTCGTGGGGAGCTTCTGTTAAAAGCAACAATGGATATTTTCCAGTTTTTACAAAAGGAAAAATTGAAAAAGATCTTAATTTAGAAATAATGCCTGGCAGTGGTACGAGGAAAGGTGCTTTGTTGATAGCTTCTGCTAATACTGGTTTGAGTTTTTCATGGAAAGAAAAACCTTTGAGTCGAGATCATTCAGAAAGACTTTATTCTTGGGCTGATTGTTGGCCTAAAAAAACAACAAGCAATGATCCAGTTTGGATCGACATCCCCCCGGATGCTTCTGCATTTGCTGTTTTAGCAGGATTGGCTTCTTTGACAGAAGGTTCAAGCATATATTCAAGAGTTTTGACAAACAAAAGAAGAACCGGTTTTTTGAGATTGGTAGAAAAACTGGGAGGGAATTTAAACATAGTAAAGGAATCCGAATGGCCAGAATCAATTGGAACTGTTACATCTTCTTTCAACAACAATAATGTTTATTTGGAGACGATTATTGAGAGTCAGGAATTAATGGACATGATTGACGAGGTTCCTTTAGCCGCTATCTTATGCAGTAATTTAAACTGTAAGGTTACTTTTAAGACTGACGGCATACTCGGAAACAAGGAATCAAACAGGCTTACCTCTTCTTGTGATTTGGTCAATTCTTTTGGCGGGGATGCTGAAATTATTGATGATGACTTGATTGTTTATGGAAAAAGAGGTAGTCTTACAGGGGGAATTTTGAAAAAACCATCTGATCATAGGATTGTTTTGGCTGCCGCTGTTGCAGGAGCATCAAGCAAGGGTGGGGTTGAGATAGAAAACCCAGAAATCGGGAATGTCGCATTTCCTGGATGGATAAGTACTTTCAAATCTCTAGGGGTAGCAATTGAATGAAAAAAATCGCCATAATTGGATCTTCTGTTAAAGACTCTGCTTCTCCAGAATGGCATAACAAAAGACTGATAAATAATTTTGCTAGATACATATTTATTGAAAAAGAAAAATCATTAAAAAAGAGGGACCTTTTTTCCATTATGAGAAACCTTGTCGCAGCAAATATAACTTCTCCATTTAAAAATCTTGCTTACGGGACTGCAGATGCTCTTACAAATGAAGCCGTGAGATGCAAGTCAGTTAATTTACTTTATTGGAAAAAAAATATCTTGATTGGAGACAATACGGATACATTAGGATTCTTTAACGAACTTCAAAAAAAAGAAATCAAAAAAAATAAAACATGGCTTGTTTTGGGTTCTGGTGGAGCTGCAAGAGCATGTTTTGATGCATTAAAGAATTACGGATGTCAACCTTTGATTGTTTCAAGAGAAAAGGGAAAGAGGGTTTTTTCAAGATTTAAAACAATATCTTATGAAGATATTAAAGGCTATTCTTCTGCCGTCTACGGAATAGTCAATGCAACTCCTGAAGAATTGCCTTATGATAATTTTCCGATGTTGAATAATTGTGTTTATGCTTGGGATTTGAATTATAAAAAAAAGTCCAAATTTTTAGTTAAGGCAGAAAAGGCTGGCTTACAAATTATGAATGGTTGGGGGATGTTTGTTTCTCAGGCTAGATATGCTTACTTTAGGTGGAACATATGAGAACTTATAAAGGTGGAATACATTGGGCTACAGCTGGAGATTCTCATGGAGAATGCCTAATTGGAATAATGTATGGTTTACCTCCAGGGTGGAAATTGGATTCTTCAATTGCAGATCATTTACTTTCAGAAAGATCTAAAGGTTTTGGTAGAAGTGAAAGGCAGAGTTTTGAAAATGACAAAGTTGAAATTATCGGAGGTCTTTGGAAAGGAAAGACGGTTGGCTCTCCTTTGCTTTTGAGGATAACGAACAAAGGGCAAGCAGATCCTCCCGAAAAAGATGACTGGAGAGTGAGGCCAGGGCATGCAGATTTTTCAGGGAGTCTTAGAACAGGGATGCCTCCAAAAGCAATTGCTGAAAGGGCTAGTGCAAGAGAAACTGCAATCAGGACAGCAATGGGGGGAATTGCTCTTGCCCTTTTGAAGGATTTTTCTGAAATAAAAGTTCTTTCTTATGTTGAGTCTATAGGCGATGTTTTTTGCGGAAAGGTTGATTCATGTATTGAAAATGATTTAAATTGGCCTAATCAAAAAACTTACAAAGACGCTGTTAAAGCAATCAAGGTTGCTGGAAAGAAAGGAACAACTCTTGGAGGTTCTGTAACTCTTGCTGTCAAAGACCTCCCCCCTGGGCTTGGTGAATCTGATATGCCAATGAGCAAACTAACCTCAAGGCTCGGACAGGCTTTGTTGAGTATTCCATCCGTAAAAGGTATTTTCTTTGGTGAAGGGCTTAGCGTTTCTGGAAAAATGGGTCATGATGCTCATGATTTAATTGACGAGGAAACAAATCATGCAGGAGGGCTTGAAGGGGGTAGAACCAATGGAAAACCAATTCTTGTTAAGTTATGGGCAAAGCCAATTTCAACTCAGAAAAAACCACTTCCCTCAGTAGATCTAAAGACTGGAGAAAAGTTCGAGTCCCCTTATGTAAGAAGCGATATTGTTGTAGTTCCTGCAATAAGTGTTATTGCAAAGGCATTGGCTTCGCTCATTATTTTGGAGTCAGTAGGTTCAATGTTGGGAAGAGGAACTTTTGAACAATGGAAAAATCGTTGGAATGACTATATCGAAAGTTTTCCTGAATGGTTAAAGGCAAAGTGAAAAAAACAATTTTCATTGCCGGTTTTATGGGAACTGGAAAGACCACGGTTGGGAAAGAGTTATCAAGATACCTTGGATGTGATTTTGTTGATACAGATGAATTGATTTGCAAAGATAATTCTGTGAATAACACAAAAGAATTTTTTTCAAAAAAAAGTGAAATTTTCTTTAGAGAAGAGGAGAAAAGAGTTATTTCCGACTTGGTTAATTCTGGAAATGTTGTTTCTATTGGCGGCGGTTCAGACCAGAATGAAGATGTAAAAAAAATTTTGAAAAGTCAGAATGTTGTCAGGTTGGTTGCTCCAATTGACGAGATTGAAAAAAGAGTTGGGGAAAGTCATGAAAGGCCTTTATGGAGAAAGAGATATGAACTTTATAAAGAAAGAGAAAACAGACATTCTTTAGGGGTAAAGATTGATACTTCAGGAAGAGAGGTTGGGGAGGTTGTTTCTCTTGTTTTAAGATCATTGAGAGAAAACTTAGAAATAATAAACAAGAAACACAATATTGTTTTTGGATGGGGGTCTTCATCTTATTCTGTTTCTGAAAAACATTGGGTCGGGGTAATTGAAGACAATCTGTCGAATTATTCTTTTGCATTTCCAAAAGGAGCTGTTCAGATTTTGAATTTTGAAGGCTCTGAAAAATCCAAGAATTACAAGAATGTTGAAACAATGCTAAAATCTTTCAAAGACTTGGGCCTTTCAAGGGATGGATCAGTTGTTGTCATGGGAGGGGGTGCAATTTCTGATGTTGTTGGTTTTGCATCATCTATACATCTTAGGGGGGTTCCTGTTCACCTTATCCCAACGACTCTTCTGAGCATGGTTGATGCTGCAATTGGTGGAAAATTTGCTGTAAACATAGATTCTGTAAAAAATCTTGCTGGAAGTTTCCATTTGCCAAAATCAATAAGAATAGATTCTTCTTTTTTACCAACTCTTCCTTACAAGGATTACATCAGTGGGACTGCGGAAATGTTGAAGATGAGCTGTTTAGACAAAGTTTTGTTTGATGATTTTTCAAAAGATATACAAAAAATAAAAGACCAAAACCTTATCGTTCTTGACTCTTACATTAAAAGAGCAGTCCAACTTAAATGCAATTATGTTGATGACGATATTTATGACAGTAAAGGCAAGAGGGTTGTTCTTAATTTTGGACATACCGTAGGACATGCAATTGAATTGTCAGCATCAAAGAAGATCAGACATGGTGAAGCTGTTTCATTGGGGATGTTGTCAATTTCAAAATGGGCAGAAGAAGAAGGTTTGTCAGAAAGTGGAACATTCAAAGCAATTGAAAAGAATTTAAAGAGTTTGGGTTTGCCAACAAGAATTGATGAATTTGATATTGATGTCATGAGTTTTTTCAACTCTATTCAAAAAGATAAGAAATGGACAAGTGATGGGTTGAATGTTGTTTATGTGGAGAAAATCGGAAATTTGAAAGTTTGCAATTTGCCAAACCCTCCTGCAGAAAAATGGTTAGACTTGATATCATGAAAATCATGCTTCTAGAAGGGCCAAATCTAAACATGGTTGGTGTTAGAGAACCTGAAGTTTATGGAGGGCTATCTTCAGAAGAAGAAAAATCAAAAATAAAAACATGGGCTGAAGAAAAAAAAATATTTTTGGAATCGAGGAATATTTCAGGAGAAGGTGCCATAGTTGATTGCATCAATGGGCTTTCAGGTGGTTTTAATGCATTGATAATTAATCCAGGTGCTTTGTCTCACAGTTCATTTTCGATACGCGACTCTCTTAAAGGTTTGGATATCCCGGTTGTTGAGGTTCATCTTTCAGCTGTTCATTCGAGACCTGAGTCATGGAGAAAGCAGCTTGTTACGGCTGATGCCGGACACCCTGTTATATCCGGATTCGGCTTTGAGGGATACAAGATGGCTATCAGGTTCCTGATAAGCTGATGATAATTGGTTACTCCTCGCTTGCAATAGGTCTTTTGATTCTCTTTGTTGTTTCAAAAAAGATGGAAGATCATTTTTTGAATCGTCTGAACTCGAAAAAAGAGAGAGTTTCAAGATTCAGTGTTGCAGGATGGGTTGTTGTGGGGTTTGGGGTTTTTGAAGCAGTCAGTTCAGATTTTTTTGCAACAATGGGGCCTATTGAAGGGATGATGTTTATTATCATGATGAATTTTGGAGCAGTTCCAATTATTGGTTTGACAATGTATTTGGGTTCACTTAATAAAGATTCTTCCTGCAGCTAACACGCGCATATATATTTTTCTTTCTCTTTCTTTCTTTATGTTTTTATTAGAACCCATTAGTCCCTTTTTGCCCACTTGTCTATCTTGGCTCCCGCAGG
>CAYFJE010000017.1:0-17171 GCA_964343345.1 uncultured bacterium | reverse complement strand
CTATCTCATCAGCTTCTTGCAGTATTCTTAATTTTTCATCCGTTATTTCGCCAATGATTCTTATTGCAAGACCAGGGCCAGGAAAAGGCTGCCTGTATGCCATTTCTTCTGGTATTCCTATTTCTATTGCAACTTTCCTGACTTCATCCTTGAAAAAATATCTTAAAGGTTCGACAAGTTTGAATTTCATGTCTTCTGGAAGGCCTCCGACATTATGATGAGTTTTTATTGTTGAGCTAGGACCCCCTTTAGGGTCAAAAGATTCGATTACATCAGGATAAAGTGTACCTTGTGCAAGGTATTTTATGTCTTGCCTTTCTTTCGAGAAGTTTTCAAAAACCCTTATAAACGACTCTCCAATTATTTTCCTTTTTTCTTCTGGGTTGGTTATTCCTTCTAATTTTGATAAGAACAACTCTGATGCATCAATTACATTTAATTCGATATTGAAGAATTTAAATGCATTTTCAACCTCATCTCTCTCTCCTTTTCTCAATAGTCCATGGTCTATAAAAACACATGTAAGATTATCTCCGATTGCTTTGTGTATTAGGACTGCTGTTGTTACACTATCTACACCCCCAGAAAGAGCACATAAAACTTTCTCTTCTTTAACTTCTTTCTTGATGTTTCTGATAGCCATTTTGCTTACTGATTCAGGGGTCCATGTTTTATTACATCCTGCGATTTCTGAAATGAAATTTTCAAGTAGGTCTTTTCCCCAGATTGTATGTGTTACTTCCGCATGAAATTGGATTCCATAGAATTTCTTCTCTTTGTTTTCAAAAGAAGCGACAGGTATATTTTTTGATTTTGCTAGAATTTCAAAACCGTCAGGGAGGTCTTCTACAAGGTCTTTATGGCTCATCCAACATACAAGATCTTCTTGAAAGCCTTTGAAAAGCTTATTCTCTTTCACGACTTTAATTTGTGTGCTTCCGTATTCGCTTTTTTCTCCAGGCTCAACGATTCCACCCATTTCTTTTGCCATAAGTTGCATTCCGTAGCATATGCCAAGTATAGGTATCCCAAGATTCCAGATTTCTTTATCGATTTTAGGAGAATTTCTTTTATGTACAGAATCGGGGCCTCCTGAAAGGATTATCGCTTTTGGAGACCTTTCAGCAATTTCTTTTGCTGAAATATCGTATGGTTTTATTTCACAATATACATTTTTTTCTCTTATCCTTCTTGCTATCAGTCTTGCATATTGCGCTCCAAAGTCAACAATGATTACCAGATCGTCGATTGGTTTTTTAGTTTGGCTGCTCATTTAGCCTGGCCAACACCATCTACAAATTGATAATGCTTGCCTTCATCTTTTAATGCAGGACAATGAACAACTGTTGCTTCTTGCATTTCCTTGATATTCATAGCCCCAACCATTCCCATAGAATTTTTCAGACCTCCAACAAGGTTCAGTGTTCCATCGTCTCTGTCACTGGGTCCAAAAAATAATTTCTCTAAATTAACCATATTTTTAACAGAAACTCTTGTTCCTCTTGGAAGGTTTGGATCCTGTGTTGCCATGCCCCAGTGGTAACCCTCTCCAGGAGTTTCTTTTAGACCACTAAAGCAGCTTCCAAGCATTACTGCATCTGCTCCAGATGCAATTGCTTTTGAAATCTCTCCACCTTTCCTCATTCCACCATCAGTGATTATTGAAATGTAATTTCCTGTTTTTTTGAAATGTTTTTCTCTTGCAGTGGAACATGACATTGTTGCTGTTACTTGACCAACACCAACACCAGTAACAGCTCTTGTGGTGCAGGCTGCTCCAGGACCAATACCAACGAGTATTCCAGCAGGGTTTGTTTTCATGAGTTCGTATGCAATATTTTCAGTTACACAATTTCCTAAAACAACAGGTATTTCCATTTGCTCTATGAACTTTTTTATGTCCAAAGATATTTTTCCTCTATGTTGAGAACTTATTACTGTTGCTTGAATAAATATCAAATCAGCTCCTGCTTTTTTTGCAAGTAGCCCTAACCTTTCTGCATTTGCTGGTGTTACACTGACTGCTGCATCAATCCCTTTGTCTTTTAATTCTTTTACTCGCAGTGACACCAGATTTTCTTTTATTGGTTCAGAATAAACTTCTTGAATTTTTTTTATCGCATCCTTTGAATTGCATGAAGTAATTTTGTTAAAGATTTGTGAAGGGTCTTCATATTTTGTCTGAAGTCCTTCAAGGTTTAAAACACCCATTGATCCTGTTTTGGATAGCTTTGCTGCAAATCCAACATCGACTGCAGAATCCATTGCACTAGCAATTATCGGTATATCTAGATTCGAATTCCCTATTGTCGTTGATGTGTTTACGTCTTTAGGGTCAATGGTGCTCATTCCTGGGAGTATTGACACATCATCGAATCCGTATGTGGATTGTAATTTTGGTAAAGAGTTATTTCCTGTCATTTTCTATATTAAAAATCAGAGATGCATTCGCTTCTTGTACTTGGGCAAATGCTACGATTTTCTAGATTATATAGTAAAACTATTCCAAATTTAAAACAAATATATCCCAATTCCAGTGTTGTTTGTGGGTTGTTGAAACTACTGCGATTTTTCTCTTGTTAGGGCTAATAGATAAATTTTTTAATTTATCCATTCTTGCGATTGTTTCAAATTTGTCATTTATTGAATCCCATTTAATAAGGTTTATTTTGTTTGTTTTTACATCAATGAAGGAGTTAATCCAAATATTTTCTGCAAGAGACCATTGATAAACTTGCATAAAATGATTTTCTTTTGGGCTAAAACACTTTTTTTGGTTTGTGTTTTCAAAGGTACAAAATTGTTGTTTTCTTGATGTTGGGTCTTTTGGATTCATCCTCCATCCAACACTTTCTCCTCCATATATGCCTATTGTGTATTCTTTTGTCCAATCTAGAATGGTTTCTTTTTCATTTTCTTTTTCTAAAATCAGAATTCGACTGGATTCACCATTGGTCTCAAGTATGAGCATATTTCCTTTCGTGTCCGTAGTGAAGTTTGATATTTGAACATTATTTTCTTTGTTTTCGTAAATTGTTTCAGTTTTGTTCTCTTCGTTTGTTTTTTTTATTTCCTCCCTTTCGAGGTAATAGATGTTTTCGTTTATGCTTTTGGAAGGTTTGAAATCTTTATCAAGGAGGTATGTTTCATCATTTACCCAACCCCTTATCCAAAGTTTTCCAGAATGAATCCAGGAAACTTCCTCTTTTTTGATGTCTGTTTGAGATTCTGCAATAATTTTTTCTTTGCCTGCTTCTCCATACCATATCACTGTTGGACCAGACATTGTTTTTTTCTTCCAGAGTATTTTTTTATTATTTGTTTTGAGAATCCTTCCAAGAGGATTTGTAGAAGAAGTAATTCCATTTATGTTTATGTTTATAAATTTTGCTTTTTCTTCAAAGGGAGGAGAGGAACTCTCTTCCAAAAAGATTAAATTTTCATTGTCTATCCAATTTAAGTCCCTTACATCGATATCTTGTCCCCAAGGTCCTAAAACCTCAAATGGGCTTTCTATTTTTTTCTCTTGAAAAGATAAAAAAGCTAATAAAAAGCAGAGATATATTTTTAGATTATTTTTCATATGTTAGTATTATTACCCATGTCTTTCTCACACTTGCATTTACACACCGAATATTCCGTTTTAGATGGCGTGTGCTCTCCCAAGGAAATTTTAACTTATGCAAAAGAGTGTGGACAAAAATCTATTGCTATAACCGATCATGGAGCTATGTATGGTGTCCCGTCATTTGTGAGGGAGGCTAAAGCTGTAGGCTTGAAGCCGATTATAGGATGCGAAGCTTATGTGTACGATGATTTTGAGTTTGATAACAGAGGAAGAGATACTAAAAAATCAAATCATATTACATTGCTAGCTATGAACAAAACGGGTTATTCAAATTTATCAAAACTTGTAACAAAGGCTCACCTTGAGGGTTTTTATAGAAATCCAAGAATAAATTTAAATTGGTTGGCGGAAAGGAATGAGGGCATAATCGTTCTTTCTGGATGCATTCAAGGGATTCTTTCTCAAGCAATTCTTGATGGCAATTTAAACCATGCTCGAAAAAGGATGAATTGGTTCAAAGAGGTATTTGGAAAAAGGTTTTTTCTAGAGGTGATGAATCATGAAATACCTGAGGAGAGATTAATTGCAAAACAATTATTTGAATATGGTAAAAAAGAAAAAATAAAAGTTGTTGCAACTAATGATGTTCATTTTTTAAAAAAAGGAGATCATTTAGTTCAGGATTTGCTTTTAGCAATAAAAAGCAACCAATTGATAGATGACCCCGATAGATGGAGAGCGAAATATCCAAATTTACATCTGACAACAGAGTCAGAAATGTTAGAGCTTTTTAAAGAGAATCCAGAATCTGTAAGCAATACCACTCTTGTAAGCGAGATGGTTGAAGATTTTTCAGAGATTTTTTCGAACCCAGATCCAATTTTTCCAATTGTTGAAGTTCCAAAAAAATACAAAAATTCTAGTGATTATTTAACAGACTTGGCAATGACTGGTCTAAAGAAGAGGTACGAAGGCAATATCAAGGAAGCAGAAGAAAGACTTGAAAAAGAACTAAGTGTAATAAAAGATCTTGGTTATCCAGATTATTTTTTAGCTGTCAGAGATTATGTTCAATATGCAAAAGACAATGGTATTCCTGTTGGTCCAGGGAGAGGTTCAGGTGCGGGCTGCTTGGTTGCCTATTGTCTTGATATAACAACAATAGATCCGTTAAAGTATGGATTGCTTTTTGAAAGGTTTTTGAACAAGGGTAGAAAGTCCCTTCCTGATATAGACATGGATTTTTGTACATTAGGAAGAGATGATGTTATTAGGTATATAAGAGAAAAAAATGGAAAAAAGAAAGTCTCTCAAATTATCACTTTTAATAGACTAAAGGGGAAATTAGCATTTAGAGATATTGCTAGGCTGTCTGCAATACCTGAACCAAGATTTGCTTTGGTTGCAAAAGCTTTGTCAGATGGTGAAAAATTAAATGACGCCTTGAAAAACAACATCATTAAAGACATAGTCAGAAGGGATGTTGATTGTGAAGAGGCTTTAAAAAAAGCAATGCTTATTGAAGACACCATTAGAAACAAAGGTGTTCATGCAGCTGGACTGGTAATTTCAAACCAAAATCTATCTCAAATGGTACCTTTGGCAAAAGGAAAAAATGGAGAGGTTGTGACCCAGTACGAAATGAATGATTTAGAGAGTATGGGGTTAGTTAAGATGGATATATTAGGAATAAGAAATCTAACTTTTTTGAACGATGCCCAAAAGAAGATAAATTCAAAGGGTCATAAATGCAATATATATGAATTGGGAGATAAAGAAGCTGATAAAAAAACATTTAGGTTGTTGACAAAAGGTTATACAGACGGTGTTTTTCAGCTTGAATCTTCAACTGCAGTTGGTTTATTAAAAAAAATAAAACCTAAATCAATTGAAGATCTTGCAATAATAAATGCACTAAATCGTCCTGGTCCTTTAAATTCAGGTCTTGCGGATAGTTATGTTAGAAGAAAGCAAGGTAAGGAAAAACCTACTCCTCCTCATCCGGCTCTTGAAAAAGTTTTAGAGGAAACTTTAGGAATAATGGTTTATCAAGAGCAGGTTATGAGGATAGCTCAAGAGCTTTCAGGTTATTCTTTGATCGAGGCGGATGATTTAAGAAAAGCAATGGGAAAGAAAATTGAATCATTGATGAAGACCCAAAGAAAAAGGTTTATTGACGGTGCAAAAAAGGTTGGAAAAATAAATCAAGACGAGGCTTTGAAGATATTTAACCAAATAGAAGAGTTTGCTCAATATGGTTTCCCTAAGTCTCATTCTGTTGCATATTCTGTAATAGGTTTTCAATGTGCTTTTCTTAAAGCACATTTTCCATCTTTTTTTCATGCTGCTTGGCTTTCGAGTTATGCTGGAAATGCTGAAAAAGTAGGAGGTTGTGTTTCGAGGTTAATTAGTTGGGGTAAAGATGTTCTTCCTCCTGATATAAATTCAAGCCAGGATTTCTTTAGTGTAAATGATGAAAATGAAATACTTTATGGTCTTGCCAGCATCAGGAATGTTGGAAAAATTTCTGCAGGTGAAATAGTGAATGAGAGAGAAAAGAATGGGGTTTTTGAAGATTTGCAGGATTTTGTTTCAAGATGTCAAAAATTTGTAAATACAAGAGCTTGTGAAACTTTGGCCGCCGCTGGTGCTTTTGATTGTTTTAATCTCGATAGAAGACATCTTCAGGTAGCAATAAAGGGTATTTACAAATCGGTAGAGAGGCTTTCGAGATATAAAGGTCAAGGTTCTCTTTTCGGAGAAAAGACATTGGTAAATATCCCAAGTGTTAGTGATGATGAAATAAGAGATGTGACTCCTCTTTCCCAGTTGGAGTTTAATGCTTTAGAGTCATTTGTTACAACATCGCCTATTTCTGAAAAGTACGAACATTTTTTAAATATGGGGGTAAGAAGGCTGAGTGATTTAAAAGCAGGTTCAAAAGTTGATGTAATTGGCTATCTTTCTTCATGCAAGATAAGAAAGACTTATTCTGGAAAGAGGATTGCTGAAGGAGTTATTCAGGATAAAGGTTTTAGATTCCCTGTTGTTTTCTATCAAAGATCTTTGGACAATATTGACTCAAGTTATCTTGCTGATGGGGTCGTCGTTATAAGAGTCCGCAGTAGGAAAGGTAAAGATGGAGAGGTTAGCCTTTATGGAGAGAAGATTTGGCCTGACGGTGTTGATTATGAGTCAGAAAATCATTTAATTTCGGGAAATCAGCCTTTGGAGAGTATCGTTTTGAATTTGAACGGATTCCTTAAAAAAAGATATTTAGATTCTTTAAGGAATGTTTTAAAAACTTTAAAACCTGGGAATATTCAAATTTACTTAGATTTTGGAACAAAGAAGTTTAAACTTGAAGATAGATATGATAAAAATTCAAAAGAAATACTGAAAAATTGGAAAGAACAGCTTGAAAAAAAATAGAATTCGTTTTTATGGAAAATAAAATTAAAAAAACATTGCCTGATTTAATGAAGGAAAAAGACAGCAGGAATGTTTCAATAGACAGAGTTGGGATATCTGAACTCAAGGTTCCTTTAAGGGTCAAGAAATCAAACGGTAAAATTCATAGCACTGTTGCAAAATTTGAGATGTGTGTGAGTTTAAGTTCAGACGACAGAGGTACACATATGAGCAGGTTTTCAATTTTATTAAATGATTTTCTGTCAAATGAAGATAATTTTTTAAATTTCAAGTCAATTGAATCTTTAACAAGGAAGATGAAAAAATATCTCGAAAGTACAGATGCTTTTATAAATGTTGAATTTGATTACTTCAAAGAAGTTAAGGCTCCAGCAACTTCAATCCTTGGAGTCGCTCCGTTTTCCGCTGGATATAAAAGTTCTTTCGATAAAGATAATAAATTTTCTTTAAGAACCTGGGTTAAAGTTACAGGACAAACTTGTTGCCCTTGCTCTAAAGAGATTTCAGATTACGATCCTGTTTCGAAAAGAGGAAAAGGTGCTCATTCTCAACATGGGCATATTTTCATAGAAGTTGAAAATAAAAAAAATGAGAATGTTTCTTTTTCATCTTTAATAGACCTCGCTGAAAAATCTTTGTCCGCTCCCTCTTACCCTATTTTAAAAAGACAAGACGAAAGGATTGCAACTATTTCAGCTTACGAAAACCCTTGTTTCGTTGAGGATGTCATAAGAGGTTGTGCTACGAGGCTAAGGAAGATGAAGAATATAAAGAGTTTTTCTTTAGAGGTTATTAATGACGAGGTAATACACTTTCATAAGGCAAAAGCCTTTTTAAAAGAGGTTTTAGATTAATTTTTTTGCTTTAGTGTATTCTTTTTTTGTATTCATCTCATAATTTATCCACTCGTCTGATGTTTTTAAAATTTTTCTTTTTTGCTTTTTTACCCATCTCTTTAAAGGTTCTTTTGAATTTATTTTTGCAAGGCTTTTTAAAAGCTTAGATCCAATCAGTATTGGATGCCCACCTTTTTTATTGAAGGACGGAGAGACGACCATGTTGCTTTCGTAGTTTTCTTTAAGTTGAATCAAGGTTTTTTTTTCAACAAGTGGATAATCCACTGGCCATATCAAGCATCCATTTTCAGGGTGAATTAGATTAAGGCCTTTCTTTATTGACAAGGATCTCAATTCATGGTTTTTGTTTATTGCAAAATTTTCATTTTTTGTATATTTTTGTATATTTTTTATATTCTTTCCAGCAACAATTATTGTTTGAGAGAATCCAACTTCTTTTATTTTTTTAAGTATTATTTCGATTGATTTTAAATTTCCAAAATCAAGTAAGGATTTGTCGAGACCCATTCTTCTAGAAACTCCAGCACATAAAATTATTACTGATATTTTCACTTATTGGGTGTTTAGTCTTCTTATAAGTCTTTTACAAAGGACTCCAATCATCTTTTTTCTATATCCAACGGGAAGCGTTAAATTGTTGTAAGGTTGAGCTTTTTTCTGGATTTTTTCTGAAATTTCGTCAATCAGATTTTCAGAGACCTTTTCTCCCTTGAATGCGTCTGTTATTTCGTCGTTGTCTATTGGATATGTTCCAACAGCACCTAGGACAATTTTTATCTTTTTTATTTTATTTTTTGAGTTTTTTTGAAGCGATCCAGCTACCGAGACCAAAGGATAATCAAATGTATCTCTTATTCTCAATTTTTCATAACCTGTTTTTGTTTCTTTGATGTTTTTTGGCAGTATGATTTTTGTGATTATTTCATTTTTTTGTTTTATATTTCTTCTTATACCATCATGTCTGTAAAAATTTCCAGAGTCAATAATCCTTGACCCCTTTGAACCATGAAGTTCGTATTTTGCATTAACTGCAACAAGCATCGGTGCTGAGTCACTTGAAAAAGTAGCAACACAGTATTCTTTTTGAGGTATAACTCTACATTCATCTGATTCTGCTTTCAGGCAAGATCCTAGTGACGTTCTCCAAAATGCTGTTTGGTTGTAGAAGTAACATCTGTTGTCTATAAGGAGATTTCCTCCTATTGTTGCTGTTTTTCTTACAAGTATGCTTCCAACTTGATTGCATGCCTCAAAAAGCCCAGTAAAATTTTGTTTGATTTTTTTATTTGTCGTTATTGAATCTAATGTTGACAATGCTCCAATTTCATTTTCTTTAATGAAATTCAATTCTTTTACTTCTTTTAAACTGATGAGATGAGGTTTCACATTTAATCTATTTTTGTAATTCTGTAAAAGGTCTGTTCCTCCGGAAATATAGTCAAAACCTTCACTTTTTATCTTTTCCGAAATCTTTATAGCTTCTTCAAGCGAGGAAGGTGTGTGTATTTCAAAAGGAGGCAATATCATTTTTTCTTTCCTAAAGCAGATATTATTTTTTCTGGTGTCATTGGCAGGTTTCTCAACCTGATTCCGACAGCATCATGGATTGCATTCGCAACTGCTGGAAGTATTGGAAGTATTGGGCCTTCTCCAGCTTCTTTTGCTCCAAATGGGCCTTCAGGATCTTCCGACTCAACTATAAAAACATCAACATCTGGCATCATTGTTGGAGGGATACACCTGTAATCTAGAAGATTGCTGTTTTCAATCCTTCCTGTCCCTCTGTTGTAATCAAAAGACTCCATTAAAGCTTGACCTAAGCCCATATGTATACAACCTTCAATCTGTCCTTCAACGGAAAGTGGATTAAGGGCTTTTCCGCAATCATGTGCTGCCCAAACTTTTTCAACTTTCACTAAGCCTGTTTCAACATCTACTTCCAATTCGCAAATATAAGCACTCATCGAATAAGAGGGAGATAGTCCTGCAGCAGCTCCTTTATGGGACCCTCCCATAGGAACTCCTTTTGTTGATTCTTTTCCTCTCAGTTCGTCTACTCTTGGTAAATCGGGATTTAAGTTTGGAGCTTGATAGTGGCCTTTTCCATGAAGTGCTCCAGAATCATGAAGGGCTTCTCTTATTCCTTCGATTATCGATATTGATTTTGTTTTTTTCAAATCAAAGATTCTGTCATTTTCAAGCATGAGGTCTTCAGTTGGAATTTCCATTATTTTTGAAGCAGCATTAATTATTTGATTTTTTACATCTTGAGCTGCTCTTTTTGCGGCCAATCCAGCCATGAATGTTACCCTGGAGGAGTATGAGCCTAAATCTATAGGTGAAGTATCAGTGTTTCTTGAGTAAATTCGAATTCTTGACATGTCACATTTCAAAACCTCCCCTACACATTGCGCAAGCATTGTGTCGGAACCCTGCCCTATTTCAGCAGCTAGAGAATGAACTGTAACCCCTCCATCAAAATCAATTTTTACATGAACGGTTGACTGCGGCATTCTTTCCCAATTTATTGGAAGGGCACTTCCTGATATATAAAAACCGCAACCTACTCCAATTCCTTTTCCATATGGCATTTTTCCGAATTTTTTTTCCCATCCTGAAGCTTTTTTGACCTTTTCTATACATTCTTTAATGCCACAAGAGGTTATTCGAAAACCGTTTGCAGTTATCGAGTTTGGCTCGTAAGCATTTTTTAGCCTTATGTCGCACGGGTCTATTCCTGCATCTTCAGCGATTTCGTCTATAAGTGTCTCTATTGCAAATCTAGAATTAACAGCACCATGACCTCTCATCGCTCCTGAAGCAGGTTTGTTTGTGTAGACTCTTTTTCCAGTGTAGTTAAAGTTGTTTATTTTGTATGGACCAAGACTTAAAACACCATTGTAGTAAGTTGTTATTACTCCAAAACTTCCCCAAGCACCTCCATCTATCAATGCATCAATCTCCAAGGAGGTAAACTCTCCTTTTTCGTTTGCTGAAATTTGCATTTCTGTTTTTGTTGGATGTCTACCATGATTGCTTATAAAGACTTCATCACGGTCAAAAAGTATTTTTACAGGTTTGCCTGTTTTCTTGGAAAGTATTGCTGCTGCCATTTCATGAGGAAAAGGATCACTTTTTCCTCCAAAACCTCCACCAACATAAGGCCTTATCACTTTTATCTTATGCATTGGCATTTCCATAACTTCAGAAAGTGCTCTGTGTAGGTAATGGGGAACTTGTGTAGCACTCCAAACAGTTAGTCTTCCATCTGAAGCATAACTAGCTACAACACCCATCGGTTCAGTAAAAGCATGAGTTACTCCATTAAAAGAAAATTTCCCTTTTTTGATTACTTGAGATTCTTTTAATGCTTTTTCAACATTTCCAAAGTTTTGATTAACTGTTTTGAATATGTTTCCTTCGTATTTGGACCAGGGTTGTATTTTTTGATCAATGTTAGTTATAGGCTCTAAGGATTTTTCAGGTTTTAAAATTGGAGGAAGTTCTTCATATTCAACATCTATTTGGTCAATGGCATTCATAGCAGTTTCTTCATCTATTGCTGCTACTGCAGCAACTTGATCTCCAATGAATGTTACTTTGTCTATAGCGAAGGCCGTTTCGTCTTTTGTTATTGGCAAAACACCAAACCTGTTTTTAGAATCTTTTGAAGTTGCTATTGCAAAAACCCCTTTTATTTTTTTTGCTTTTGAATAATCAATTTTTTTGATTTTTGCATGAGCAAAAGGGCTTCTGAGAATTTTTCCAACAAGCATTACCTGTCCAGGTAAAACGATATCATCAACATATACGGCTTCCCCTGTGACTTTTGCTGAACCATCAACGAGAGGGGTTCTTTTTCCCACAGTATGATTTTTTTTAATTTGAATTCCTCATTTTTTCTGCAGCTTTTTTGATCGATTTAATAATTTTTATATACCCCGTACATCTACACATATTTCCAGATATTTCTTGTTTAATTTCTTCTTCTGTTGGGTTCTTGTTTCTTTTGAGAAGAGCAAAACTTGTCATTATGAAACCAGGAGTACAAAAACCACATTGACTACCCCCTTCTGAATGAAAGCATTCTTGTATTGGATGCATGTTTGAATTTTGTTGTAGAGATTCTATGGTTTTTATTTTTTTCCCTATTGCTTGAATTGCTAATGTTAAACATGATAAGACAGGTTCATCATCTATAAGAAGAGTGCAACATCCACATGTTCCCATATCGCAACCTCTCTTGGTTCCCGTTAAGTTTAATTTATATCTGATTACATCAAGCAGTAATGCATTTGGATTTATTGCTATTTCATAAATATTGTTATTTATGTCTAATTGAACAATTCTTTTAGTTAATTTTCTGTTTGGAAATGGAATTAATGTCATAAGATTAAATTTTATTACTATTATTAGGAAATATGCATAATTTCAAATTTAGAAAAAGAATAGTTTCTCTTTTAGAGAAAGGAGAGGTTTTTGCTGTTGCAAAACTCATCTTAGTTAATGGGCATGCTCCACAAGACCCAGGGACTTCAATGATAGTTAAAAAAGATAAAAAAATTGAATTCACGATTGGAGGAGGCCCTTTTGAGGCTGAGGTTATTGAAGATTCTGTTAATTTAATCCTTTCAGGAGGGTCGATAATTCAAAAAAAATACAACCTGAACATAAAGGATTTAGGGATGTATTGCTCTGGTGAAGCTGTTGTTTTGATAGAGGTGTTAAAACCTCCTCCAAATTTATTTATTTTTGGTGCAGGTCATGTTGGAAGCAAACTCGCAAACATTTCTGCACAGCTTGATATTTTTAATGTTTTTTTGATAGATGATAGAAAGAACTTTATTGAAAAGAGTCTATTTTCTAAACATGAAAGTTTAAACCTTGTCCATACAGATGAAAATTGGATGAAAAATATTCCAACCCCAAAAAAAGATTCTTTTTTGGTTGTTTTGACAAGGTGTCATGCTACAGATAAGGTTTTGATAAAAAATTACATCTATAAAGACTATGCTTATCTTGGAATGCTTGGTAGTAAAACAAAGGTTAAGAAAATGTGGAATGAGCTTCAGTCTGAAGGATTAAGGCGAAGCGCTTTAGAAAAGATATATGCTCCTATTGGATTAAAGATAGGTGCGAAAAACCCTTCAGAAATAGCAATTTCAGTTTTGGGTGAAATTTTAAAAGTTAAAAAATCTACCTTAAGTTAAGTAGTCGTTTCCTTTCAATAGAACTGAGAAGAATCAATATAACAAATTTCAAGACCGGTAAACCAATGCCTAATGGCATCCACCATTTTGAAGCGGCTGTCATGAGTTTGTAACTTGATCCTGAAAGAAGTCCTAAACCTACAGCAGGTAAGAATATGGATATCCATGCAGGGTAATTATCAGCAGAATCCAGTTTTTTCGAAAGAGGTAGTGCTGGATTTAGTATTGTGTCAAGTTTTATAGCTAGCAAGCAGTCAAGAACAAAAGAAACAAGCATTGATATTGTGTATTTAAAAAGTACCTGATCGTTCGCTCCATGGAAAAGCAAATGGACAGTAAGACCATAAAGGATTGTTATTGGGCCAAGATAGATAAGCCATGTCAAAAAAAGTGTACATCTCTGAATGAAAAGGGGGTCTATTGGCAAAGAGAGAAACCTAAGCCCCCCATCTCCATGTTTTGCATATCTGAATTGATGTACAAAGCTTGTAGATCCAAGTATTCCAATTGCTGGGATGAGTGCAGAAAACCCAATCATCAACTTTCTCCCCCATGTAACTTGGTTTTCTGGACTTATGATATGAGACATTTCTCCTGGTCTAAACCAGGTTATCAAAAAAGGAATCGCCAATAAAACATAAAGTGGAGGTATGTTTTGTTTCAGTCTTTCCTCCCATTGAAGATGTCTGAAAAGCAAATGAATAACGGCACCTCTTTTTCCAAAAATTTTTGGCCAAAGTCTTGCAATAGCATATTTCTTTATCTTCCTTCTAGCTATCTGTTTGCTTAGCAAGAAGTCAAATGATTTGATTGTTGGTAATGAAAAAAGAAAAGCAGTAATTATTGCGATTGCTGTTGCTTTTAAGTATTCTGTAAGATAAGCACCATTCATAAGTTCAAACATCATCGAGAACCAGGCTGGAGGCAAGTACCATATTGGAGAGCTAGAAGAAAGGTCTAAATGCAACGCTAGAGAGTTTGTGTGTCCTGTGCTAGACCAAACAACAAATGAACCAAGAACAGAAACCATTGTTAGGCTTATTACCCAAGAAAGATGAGCTCTTAAAGGTTTTATTCTCCACAGTATGGAATAAATTAATATCGTGAAAGATTGAGTAAATGCTGTAAAGAATACAGAAACTAGTATGAGTCCAATTATCGAACTTATTACCCCATTAAATGCTTCAAAATTAAGGCCTGAATTTAGATAAGGTTTAATTCTTAGAAAAATTGTTGATGGAAGGTTAAAAAATATTGACCAAATTGTTCCAAAGATAAAAAGAACAAAAAGTTTTGCTTTTGCAAAATCAGATGGCGACAGAGGCAATGCTCTTAGAAGGAGGTTGCTTTGGTGTGAAAGGATAAGGTGTCCCATATTCAGAGAGGTAAATCCTAAAAGTACAAAAAACAAAAGACAAAGAGACACAAAGTTTGTAGTTAATAAAGATCCGTACTGCCAAAGTACAGAGAAAACATACCCTATCGAAGCAAGTCCTATTAAAGGTATTAAGAATCCAATAAATTCGGTTGCTTTTGATTCAAGCACTTTTTCTAAAGTTCCACCAATTTTTATAGAAATTCCTCTTCTGAATGAAATCAATTCCATTCTTAGAAGAGCATTAAAAGCGGATCTTTTCTTCAAAGTCTTTCAATTATTTCTTGAGAAAGGTCAAAATAGCTTTTTTCTTGAGCCTCCTTTCTAAAGAGTTTTTCAAGTTTTCCGGGGCTTTTTCTAATTTCTTTTTTATCTAAGTTGTGTTTTATTTCTCCATCTATAAGTATCGTTACCTTGTCACAAACTCTTTCAACAACTTCAACTATATGACTTGAATAAACAATCGTTTTTCCTTGGTTTGAAAAATCTTTAATTAGGTCTCTGAAAACAAGCACTGCATTTACATCCATTCCTGACAAAGGTTCATCTAAAAGCAGTATTTCAGGACTGTGTAAGACTGATGAAGATATCATTATTTTTTGTTTCATGCCTCTTGAAAATGATGACATTTTTTGATGCATAACATGTCCAAGTTCAAAAAGATCCAAGAGGTCATCAATTCTTTTTTGAACTTCATGCCTTGACATTGCATGAATTTCTCCAATTACATGTAAAAATTCATGCGGTGTAAGATGCTCGTATATTGTTAATTCCTCAGGAACAAAGCCAATCAACCTTCTCGCCTCAATAGGTTTTTCATAAGGGTTTATACCGTTGATCTTTATCTCTCCTGAATTAGGTTTCAATAAACCCAGAAGTAATTTTATGGTTGTGGATTTACCAGCACCATTTGGACCTAGGTATCCGTGAATCATTTTTGGCTTAACTTCTAGGGATATATTTTTCAATACATCGTTGTCGCCGTAGGACATTGATACGTCTTTTATTTCTATCATTATTTTGTAATTCTAAAATTATTTCATCAAGTTTCCAATTCCAAGTTTGTATAAAAGGGTTAAAACGAAGGAAATCAGGACCATTGAGGTTATTGGCATGTAGAAAGTCCAGTTTTTGTTTTTAATATAAATATCTCCCGGTAGTTTGAAAATTTGTAATCCAGAAATTTCAAAAAGATAAGTTATAAACGAAAGAATTATTACAAAAAAACCAAAAAATAAAATTGTTTTTGAAATAGTCATTTCTTGATTTCTTCATCAAGAAGTTCAACTTCTATTTCTACTCTTGGAGCTTCACCTTGTGCCGCTATTCTCTTTTTTACAATCAGTTCTGAAATCTGTCCATCATCACGATAGAGGACTCCGCTTAAGCCATCTTTAATGCCTTTTGCAACATTGTCAGCATCAGGCCTTTTTGCATGATGTCTTTCAGCTCTTGGTTTGGTTTTTCTCCATTGGCTTTTTGGACATGGGAAAAAGGCATGAACTGTTAGTCGTATTGGACCATCTTCAAAGAGTAGGTCTTTTTCTTTAAGTCCCATTTTTTCTTTTTCAATGCTTACTATATAACTAATGTCTTTTTTGTAAACTCTACTGTTTTTTGGATCTACAGCCGCAACATATTTTCCTCTCCTGTAAAATCTCGGCCTACCCTGCGGTACAGGTTTTCCTGGTATGGTGAATTTTATTTTCATTGGCTTAAAGTGCTCCCTCATCTATATCTAGATTTGTCCAAACACAATTTACATCCTCAAGATCTTCTAATTGTTCGAGGAGCTCGATAATTGAATTCTGTTTTTCTTTGTTTGGAATTAATGTATCTGGATGAAAAACTATCCTTGTTGTTGTTTTTGAATCCGATCCTTTTCCAAGGGCTTCATTTGTTTGAGAGGTAAGATTTAGAGGAACAGTAACAATTGTTTCATTTTCAAATGTTTCAACTTCAATATAATCTTCAATTCCAGAATTTATGAGGATATCTAAGACATCTTCTTCTTTTATTTCTTTAAAGATTTTTACTATTCCGCATTTTTGAAAAAGATAAGAAACTGCTCCTGAACTTGCTAAAGTCCCACCTTTTTTATTCAGAACTGTACGAACTTCTGCTGCAGCTCTATTTTTGTTGTCCGTCATTATCTCTATAAGGATTCCAATCCCTCCAGGAGCATAAGCTTCGTAAACTATTTTTTCAAAAGAATTTGAATCAGAGTTTTGAGCAGCTTTTATTGATGATTTTATTTTTTCTTTGGGAAAATTTAATTCTTTTGCTCTTTCTATAGCAGATCTTAGAGAAAAATTAAAATTTGGATCTGCACCGCCCTCTTTAACGGCAACCATTATTTCTCTGGAGACTTTCGCAAAGGCCTTTCCCCTTTTTGCATCTACCGCAGCTTTTCTATGTTGTATGTTTGCCCATTTGCTATGTCCAGCCATAATTTAAAAATTATGCTGAAATCCAGTAAATATGCTTTCTTCAGAATTTGTTGTTGAAGAGGCATTGATTTGTTCAAAACCAAAAATCATGCTTGTTTTTTCTGAAATTGGTATTCCCAGTTTGACTTTTATATGAAAATCTAAATCTTCTGGCCACCAGATTATGCTTTGGACTTTTATTTTTTCACCAGCAGAGAATTCTGCTGCTGTATTGCCTCTAAACATTCCAGCACCAAAATTTAAACTTTCATTTTTCATACCTGCAAAAAAACTTGTTTC
>CAYFJE010000016.1:4513-17224 GCA_964343345.1 uncultured bacterium | reverse complement strand
CTTAACTTTCATTCAGATATTCATCCCTAACCTTGTTCACAAGTTCATCTGCAATGGTGTTTTTTTCTCTTAAAACATGAATCAGATTTGTATTCATTGTAGAAAATTCAAATTTCAAATCAAAAATTATCTCTTTGTTCTTTTTTATTTTTTTGAAACTTCCATCAACACACCCGATGGCATAGGTTGAGTCGCTATAAATAGGAATAATTTTGTATTTTTCAACATGTTTTTTGTAAAGATCAAACGCAAACTTCATTCCAGTAAGTTCTGCAAAGTTGTTTGTAATGCTTTCTCCCAGGTATTCAGCCTTTTTATCAACAACATCGCCATCAACAACGAGAACCGCTGCTGCTGATCCGTGTCCAGGATTGGGAGAAGAACCTCCGTCAAAATGTATTCTCGTAGCTTCTAGCCTGTTAGGCCCCTTTTTCTTTTCCTTCTTTTCTTTACTTTTAGGAACAGGATTCAAAAGCCTTTCAATAACAACACTTGCCTCTTTAAGAGTTAAATCTTCAGGTTTTTTCCCTTTGAGTATTTCGTCTTTTGAAAATTCAGTTTTTTTCAACAAGCCTTTGATGTAACCTAATTGCTTTTCAGTTATCTTCACGATTGCTATTCTAGATTTTCATTAAACCATTTTCTGTACTTTTCTGAAAGTATTTCAAAATCATAGGAAATGATTTCAGGAATGTCATAATTATGATGTTTTTTTATGACTTCAACTACATCCTTCAAAACACTGGAAACTGTTTTGATTTCTAAAATAAATTCCTTTTCTGACTCTATTTTTCCCTTCCAAGAATAATTTGCTTCACATCCGTCAGAATCCAGGATTTGAACACACGGAGAAAAACCTTTCGAGATAACTTTTTTTGATATCTTCCTAGCTACAGTTTTGCTATCCGTTGTTGTTTTTACTATTTTGTAATTCAAACTCTTACTCTTTTGACCTGATCAAGATAATAGCACTTGCATCTATACATTCACCTCTTCCAATAGCCCCCACTCCTTCTCCATGCCTTGCAGTCACTCTAACACTCTCCGCATCTAAGGCTAACGAGAGATTTTCTTCGATTATCCCAACATAAGGAGAAAGCCTAGGCTCTTCTAGCTTCACGATAACATCAACCTGTATTATTGATATTGTTTTTTCCTGATTCACAAATTCCAGTGTTTTGTTCAACAACTCGGTACCACTTATGCCTTCTGTCCAACTTTGATCATCAGGAAAAAGGCTTCCTATATCTCCTGATGAACAAGCTCCTAGAATTGCATCACTTACCACATGGGCAATAACATCTCCGTCACTATGAGACACAGGGCCAACACTTGAATCAATCTTTACACCCATTAAGACCAAGGGCCTGCCCTTCTTAAGGGCATGCCTATCCCAACCCTGCCCTATTCGAATCCTGCTATCCATTTACTAAATCCAGATCCTCTTTCCATGTTATTTTTGGATTTGGTTCATTTGTTTGAATCATTTTAACCTTATAGCCGGACTGAAAAAACAGAGAAGTTTCTTCAGTAACATCGTCCCCCATCAATTCCAACAGCAAACTTCTTCTAAAAATTTGAGGTGTTTGAATTTCAAAAAGGTTTTCTCTAGATATGTTTTTTATCTCTTTTTCGATATAACAAACAGAGCTGGAGATAGGCCTTGCAAAAGATCCGGCATCATAACCTTCAGAAACCGCTTCTAAAAGTTTTCTTATTGAGTCTTTTGGAGGAAATGGTCTAGCAACATCATGAACAATAACAAAATTGCCCAAACCCTGTAAAACCCCTTTCCTAACAGATTCAGATCTTGTTTTTCCTCCGGATACGATTTGTATTTTTTTATTTATAGCTTGAGTCAACTCTTGAATAGTTGAAGGATGTGAAACAACCGTAACTGTTTTCCATTCACACCCAAAGAAATCGATAGAATGCTCTATCAAAGACTTCCCTTTTACCATCAAGAGTGTTTTTGGCGAACCGAACCTCTGACCCTTCCCCCCTGCAACTATTACGAGATCTATATTAAGCTGGTCTTGCGAAAACAATTTGGCCTGCCTCCGTCTGCAGTACAGATTTTGCTATAACATCGATTTTTTTTCCGAGATGCTTCATGCCCCCTTCTACAACAACCATTGTTCCATCCGGAAGATGACCTACCCCTTGCCCTTTCTCATTACCTTCTCTGGTTACTTTTAGCTCAAATCTTTCACCAGCTGTGAAATGCGGCTTTAACGATATTGCTAATTCATTTAAATTCAAAACATTCACACCTTTCAACTTTGCAACATGATTTAAATTTAAATCATTTGTAATCAAGTCTGCTTTTATCACATCAGCAAGAAAAACAAGATGATTGTCTGTATCAGATTTTTTCTGCAATTTTTCTTCAAGAACTCTTACAGATAGTTTTTTATCATTCAATAAATCATTGAGACATTCAAGTCCCCTTTTTCCCTTTGTTCTTTTCTCAGGGTTTGTGTTATCTGAAAGCTTATGAATTTCCTCTATTACAGAATTTGGTATAAGTATAGGCCCTTCGAGAAACCCTGAGTTTAAAACCATATGGATCCTTCTGTCAATCAAAACATTCGAGTCGAGTATTTTTGCTTTTCCGATTTGTCTTGGACCACTTTTTATTACACCTGACAATGGGTCAGCTGCAACCATTGTTAAAACACAAAGATAAAGTATCAAAAATCCTCCAAGATAAGTAATCGACATACTTGACGTTTCCCCACTTAAAAGCCATGGTGCTGACAAATGCAGAGAAGACAACAAGAGATAAAAGATAATCAATCCAGCAACTAGGCCAACTATCCCTGAAATAACCTCTGAAGGCCTTCTTGAAGATATCTGTGCAATAAAGTCACTGTTGAATTTTTTAAAAGCTGCTGTTAGTGGCGAGGAGAGATAGCCGAAAAGAATTGCTATCGAAACAATGATCCCGTTTTTCAAAGCAACCGTTTGCTTGATCTCAAAGGAATTCAAAAGATAAGGTGTAGCTTTTACACCTACAAGCAAACCTATCAAAAGATAAAAGAAAATTGATAATCTTTTCAAAACATTAACCAAAAATATCGATTAATTTAATAATGAATTTAATCAAAACAAGCAACAAATAGCTTGATTAAAAAAAACACTATGAAAAATCAATCAGTTTAAAGACCTTGTTGCAAACCTCTTTCATGTGAGAATCAACAATTTCTTTTTTTCCTCCACGAATACCCATATAACATTCAACCTCGCCTCTTATCTGCTCACAAACGTCTGAAAGAAGTTTTTGGTCCAATATAGACAACCTGCTGTGATCATCGTTATGTCTTGCTAACAAGTCTCTTGCAACCTCAGCAACTAATGAAAGATCGCCACTCTTGATTTTTTTCAAATTTTCAGAATGGTCTCTGTTCCATCTTTGTTTTAATGCAGTTGGAGGACTTTGCAAAACCCTAAGACATTCTTCCAAATGATGGTCATTTGCCAAATGTCTAATTGCCAAATCTCCTTCTGCTGGTATTTTTATAGTAAGCCCCTTTTGAAATAAGCTAACTTGTAAATATTTTCTAATTTTTCCACCTGGCACTCTCATCTCCTCTATATTTTTAATTACCCCCGCACCATGAACTGGATGAACAACACCCATTCCAACTTTAAAATTTTCTGAATCAAAACTCATGATTTTTTCTCCTTTTTCTTCTTTTTCTTTTCTGCCCCTTTGATGACATCAAATGTGAATTTTTTATCACCCGTAGAAACAACTATGGTATCTTTTTCCTGGACATCTCCTTTAAGGATCATTTCTGCCATATTTTCTTCCATGTCTATTTCAACCTGTCTTCTAAGCTTTCTAGCTCCCTCTCTAGGGCTGTAACCATTCTTTGCCAATAACTCTTTAGCATCATCATCGACAAGAAGGCTTATGTTTTTTTCTTTAAGCTTATCTTCAAGCCCTTTTAACAACAAATCAATAATTGAAATTATCTCTTTAGGACCTAAAGAATCAAAAACTGCAATTTCATCCAACCTTCCTAAAAGTTCAGGTCTGAATCTTTTTCTTGCTTCAGTTTCTAGTCTCTTTTTCAGAATATCATGATCAAAATTTATCTCTTCTCCAGGAACACCGAAACCAAGATCGGGAGTGTCAAAAAGACCTTCCGTTCCAGTGTTGCTGGTTAATATTATTACTGTATTTCTAAAATTAACTTTATGTCCAAGAGAGTCTGTAAGTTCTCCTTCTTCTAGTATTTGGAGAAGTATGTTAAATATATCAGGATGAGCTTTCTCTATCTCGTCAAAAAGAACAACCGAATAAGGCTGTTTCCTTACAGCTTCAGAAAGTTGGCCGCCTTCGTCGTATCCAACATATCCAGGAGGAGCTCCCAACAGCCTGCTCACAGTATGTTTTTCCATATACTCAGACATATCTAATCTTGTTATTTTCTTTTTGTCTCCAAGTAAAAATTCTGAAATAGTCTTTGCTAATTCTGTTTTTCCAACACCTGTAGGGCCCAAGAACAAAAAACTGCCTTGAGGCCTAGATCTATCCGTCAGTCCTGCTTTTGATTTTCTCAATATAGAAGAAACCTTTGAAATGACATGCTTTTGACCAATAATTCTTTTTGAAATAAACTTATCTATACTTAAAACTCTTTCTGATTCAGATTTACTTATCCTTGAAACAGGAACACCAGTCCATATATGAACGACTTCAGCAACCGCATCATCATCAACAAAAGCCTCCTGAAGTGCTCTCACATTTTCTTCCTCTTTCTCTAGCTCTATTTCAAGTTCGTTAATCTCTTCTTTTATCATCTGCTTTTTCTTGTTTTCTTTTTCGAGGTTCTCTCTTTGTTTTGTTATCTTCTCTCTCAAAATAGAAGCTTTCTCAAGATCTTTACTCAAAACAGCTTCACGCTTTTCTCGCTCAAGGTCCTCAATAAGAGTCTTTATTTCATTACCGATGCTGTTTTTTTCAGATTCTTTTTCTTTGATAGTTTCTTTTATCTTTTCCATTTCAGGTGAGTTTGTTGAAAGATTCAACCTTACTTTGGAAGATGCTTCATCAATTAAGTCAATGGCCTTGTCAGGTAGAAATCTATCTGTAATAAATCTACTACTTAATTGAACAGCAGCGTCTATTGCACTATCGCTAATTTCGACACCGTGATACTCTTCATACCTAGACTTCAAACCTTTTAATATCTGAACAGATTCTTCTAGAGTTGGTTCACTAACTTGAATAGTTTGGAACCTTCTATCTAAAGCAGGATTCTTTTCTATGTGTTTTCTATACTCTGTAAATGTTGTAGCGCCGATGCAATGAAGCTCCCCTCTTGCCAAGGCAGGTTTAAGTATGTTTGAAGCATCGATAGCTCCTTCCGCAGCACCTGTCCCAACTAAGGTGTGTACCTCATCTATAAATAAAATTATGTTTCCTTCAGAAGCTTTAACTTCAGAAAGAATTTTTTTTATCCTGTTTTCAAATTCTCCTCTGTACTTAGTACCAGCAACAACACTTGCAAGATCCAAAGAAAAAACCTTCTTTCCCTTTAGTTTGTCGGGAATTTCTTCATTTATTATTCTTTGAGCTAAACCTTCAACAATTGCAGTTTTTCCAACTCCGGGCTCTCCTATAAGAAGAGGGTTATTCTTAATCCTCTTATTAAGAATATGTATCATTCTTTCAATTTCAGATTTTCTTCCAATTGTTGGATCCAGTTTTCCCTCAGATGCCAAATTTGTTAAGTTTTCAGCAAATTTTTCTAAAGTTTGTAGAGATTTCTTTTTGCCTTTTGAAGGTTCTGGTGAATCTTCTGATATTTCTGTTTCATAAAAACTAGATATTTCTGCTTGAAGCTCTCCTATAAAGAGACCGCTTTCCCTTAAACATTTCCCAGCTGGACCACCATGTTTGAAAATTGCTGAAAGTATATGCTCGCTAGCTATCTGAGCCTTTTTTAACTGTCTGCTTTCATCATATGCTAATTCAAAAACTCTCTTTGTTTCATTTGAAAAAGAAACTGCCAAATCAGGCCCTCCTTCCTCCATCATTATTGCCTCTACCTTTGATAAAAGTTCAGTGATTTTTGCACCCATTGATTCAAGTATTCTGTAAGCATTTGAATTGGGGCTTTTAAGAATAGATATCAATAAATGAGTTGGTTCAAGAGCTTCAGACTTTTGGTTTTTAGCTATTTTCTGGGCTTTTATTATCACCCTTTTTGAATCACTATGAAATTTATTCCACATAACAAATAGACATTAAGATAATCAAAAAATTCAAGACTCGTACCTAACAATTCTAACACACATCTGTAAAAAAGGTAAATCAGAAACCAAAATCTAAAATAAATTCAACAACATCTTCTTCAGACAAATCATGGCTAAAGGACCTGAAGCCAGCCCAAAAAAATCCATTCTCTTCAGCAAGCTTCCAAACTTTTTCTACTTTATTAACATCTATATCTCTGCCTAATGTAGCTAAATCAAATCTCTCGGTTAAAGATAGCAATATCGTCTCAGCTTCACAAGCATAAGCAATATTCTTAGGTAAAGGCCAGTCATAAGAGAATTCAGGTTTTCCAGGTAAGAGTATTTCTCCGCTTTCAAGAACAAGACAGTCTTTTCTTTTTTGGGCATCTTTTTTGGTCAGTTCAGGGGGAAGTGCAATATCAACAACAATTGAACCTTTTTGTAAAACATCTATTGGAATTGCTTTTCCAGAAGAGCTTGTTGCTCCGACAATTATTTTTACTTTCTTTAAAAGTTCTGAACTTGTTCCAAAATCAATAACGTTTTTTCCTAATTCTCGAGCAAGATCTTTTAATTTCTCTTCTGTTTTTGAGATTAAAACAAGATTTGCTCCTTTTTTGCTTAAGAGTCTTGCAACAGCTTTTCCTATTGACCCTGTTGCGCCAACAACAGCTATTTTTTCTTTAGAAATTGACTTTTTTGAAATTTCTAAAATCCTTTCTATGCTCTTTATTGTTGCAGCAACTGTTAAAGAGTTTCCAGTAGTTACAGTTACGGGGCTTCTTTGAGAAACTGTAAGGCCTGCATCACCGACAACACTCGTAAAAGCTCCGAGCCCCATAACTGAAGCTCCGTAGTTTTCACCCCATTTTGAAGCCTTGACTAACAGCTTGTAAGTTTTCTCCGGATTTTTTTGCATCATAAGTTTTGGTGTAGACAAAAGCCCCAAAACCCACCCTTCGGCTTTCTTTCCATCAATTGACTCAATGCCTTTTATCTTGAATAAAGGAAAAGGTCCTAGGCCACCAACAATTTTTTCAGGAACCCCTTTGGGAAGCCACTTTAAAAACCTTAATTGTGGAATTCTGAATAAATCTTTTTCTTCAGGAGGATGAACCATAAAAATAAATTTGGATTTTTTTTTCAAGTTAAGTTCCCAAACCTTCTTCCAGGTCCTTCCAGAGGTCATCATGGTCTTCTACACCGCATGAAAGTCTGATTAGATTTTCAGTAATTCCTATTTTCAAACGCATTTTTTCCTCCATGCTTGAATGTGTCATTTTGAAAGGCACGCATAACAAACTCTCTACTCCCCCCAAAGATTCTGCCAAAGTCCAATATTTCCTTTCAGAAGTAAATTTTTCAAGATTTACATTCTTGCTTAACATGAAACTAAGCATGCCTCCATAGCCTTTTGATTGTCTTGAATGTACATCATGTCCATCATGACTTTTTAAACCAGGCCAAAAAACCTTTTCAACATTACTGTTTTTTGACAAATTTTCTGCAATAAATCTTGCATTTTTCTCATGCTTATCCATCCTTAGAGAAAGTGTCTTTATTCCCCTTATTAGCAGGTAACAATCAAAAGGGCTTGGGACTGACCCTATATCATTCTGTATTTTTCTTAATCGTGAATTCAGGTCATTCCTGTTTGTTATTGCTGCACCTCCAAGAACATCTGAATGCCCTCCTATGTATTTTGTAGATGAATGCATTACTATGTCAGCTCCAAAATCTAAAGGGTTTTGAAATTTTGGACTCATAAAAGTATTATCAACAACCAATATTGCTTGCGGTGCAAGTTGTTTTATCTTCGCTATATCCGTAACCTTCAATAAGGGGTTCGTGGGTGTCTCTATCCAGACAAGAGAAGCATCTTCCCAATTTTTTGTTTTTTCAGGTCTAGTAGTATCCACATGAGAAACATTGACGCCTTCTTTTGATAAAAAATCCCTCATAAATCTGCTTGTTCCACCGTAAAGATCATCTCCAGCAATCAATGTCTGACCTTTTCTTACAAGTTTTGTGATGCCAGAAACAGCAGCCATTCCACTTGAAAAACTGACTGCGTGCTTTCCGTTTTCCAAAGATGCTAAAAAGCTTTCTAGAACAGACCTTGTTGGATTGTCGCTTCTTATGTATTCATAATCAGATAAAGGTTTCCCAGGCTGTTTTTGAGCAAAGGTTGAAGATAGGTTTATTGGAGGCATAACACTCCCAGTCTCTTTATCTGTGCCTTTTTTATTGTGAATGCATTTTGTATCAAATTTCTTTTTCATCATTTTTCCCAATCCTCAAAATGTGAATAAATGTTTTTAGATATATATCTCTCTGAAGAATCACACAATAAAGTAACCACTTTACTTCCCTCAGGGGATTTTTTTGCAATCTCCAATGAAGCATGAACGAGAGCTCCAGAAGAAGCCCCGACCAAAAGGCCTTCTTCACTTGCTAACCTTTGTGTAAGAGAATGAGCATCAAAATCAGAAACAGTAACAATTTCATCCGGCAAATCTTTTTCCCACAATTTGATTGTTTCCATATCGTCAACACCTATACCCTCTACCTTATGAGGCCCTGGATTTCCCCCAAGCAAAACAGAACCTTCAGGCTGAACAGCAACACATTTTATATTTTTATTATTTTTTTTAAGGTATCTCGAAACACCGACAAATGTTCCAGCGGACCCAACACCTCCAACAAAAACATCTATATCTTTTAGCTGAGAATAAATCTCAGGACCTGTTGTTTCAAAATGAGCTTTTGCATTGTCTGGATTTGAAAATTGCAAAGGTACCCAACCATTCAAATCTTTAGCTAAAATATGAGCTTTTTCTATCGCCCCTTCGATTCCCTCTTTTGTGGAAGTCCTGATAACCTGACCTCCCAAAGCAACTATAATTTTTTCTTTCTCTTGAGAAAATCTGCCGGGCATAACAGCAATCATTTTCAGTTTATAAAAAGAACATGCTAAAGCTAATGCAATTCCTGTATTTCCAGCAGTTGGCTCTACAACAGTCTGCCCTTCTTTCAGGTCTCCTCTTTCCATTGCTTTTTCAATCATGAAAAAACCTATCCTGTCCTTTACTGATCCTCCTGGATTTAAATATTCAGCCTTTCCGAAAACCCTTCTTCCTAAAGGAGACAACCTCTCCAACTCGATAAGAGGGGTATTTCCTACAAGCTTGTCTATTCCCATTACTGTTTCCACTTGATGTTACAACCCGTACTTGGAAGTTGATTTTTTGATATTTCATTGTTGTCTAAAAGTGAATCTATAGCATTTCTTAAATCCTTGCCGTCAAGAGGAAAATTGTTTCCAGGCCTGCTTTTATCAAGCTGCCCTCTATAAACTAATTTTTTTTGATTATCGAAAAGAAAAAAATCGGGAGTGCACTGTGCATTGAAAGCTTTTGCAACTGACTGATCTTCATCAAAACAATAAGGAAAATTAAAATTATTTTTCTCTGACTGAGCCTTTAATTTTTCTGGAGAATCTTGAGGATGAGAAACCACATCATTACTTGAAATGGCAACGATATTTACCCTGCCTTTGTAATCAGAAGATAATGATGCCAACTGAGGCTCTATATGGATTACATAAGGACAATGAGCACAGATAAACATGACTAAAACTGGCTTCTCGTCAAAAGAGCCTGAATTGATATCTGAACCAGAAACCACCTCAGGCAATAAAAACGACGGCATTTCAATACCTAGAGGAACCATGTACGAAGGGGTTAGAGACATTTTTAATCTTCTTGATTTTCCTCTTTTAGTTGTTTTTTTGTATCAAGTCCAAGTTTTTTTGCGCGTCTTAACAAAGACTCAAGCCCCCCGGTACTCCTTAATTTCTTATGAATATTCTTGAAATTGTTTTCGAGTTTGTTCATATCTTCATCAAAGCCTGCATATTTTTCGTACACTTTCTTCAAAACCTCAATTAACTTTTCAGAATTCTCATTCATTTGCTGTTGTGTCCACATCTGGTCTATAGTGCTTAAAATAGGCATGATAAGCAAGGGAGAAACAAGTGATACTCTGTTGTTTCTTGCATGAGAAAGCATATCTTTGTCATGATCTATTGCAGCAAGTAAAGCAGCATCTATTGGAACATACATAAGAACACGATCGAAAGAATTCTTTAGTTTTTCTTGATAGTTTTTCCTGCCTAACGCTGTCACGGTATCCTTTAAGCTTCTTACATGTTTTTTCAAATCTAATGGATCTTTAGTCTCTATATATTTCAACCAATTTTTTGTAATAAATTTTGAATCAATAATAAGCCTTCTATCTTTAGCAAAATTCACAACAAAATCTGGTCGACCGCTGCCAACTGATACCTGAACTTCATAATGAACACCCCTTTGCCAGCCATGCTTAGCGAAATAAGATTCGAGAGATGATTCACCTAAGTCTCCAGAGATCCTGGTATTGCTACCCATTGCCTCACGAAGGGTATTCGTTGATTTTTCTAAACTTGTTAAATTTTCTGTCTGTGTCTCTAATTTGGTGCTAAGTTCAATCGTTCGATCCTTCAATGCACCTATGTGCTCTTTGAGTGTATCTTGTAATTTTTCATTAAATTGATTTTTGCTTTTCTCCAAAAGCGAATCCGAAAAATCTTCTAGGTCTTTTTTTCTTTCCTCAAGTTCAGATTCTTCTACATTTTTAATCTTTTCGATTTCTACTCTATACCTTTTGTCCTGCCAAAGATAAAGTAAAAAAGCACCAAGAAAAAAACCAGCAGCAAATTCCATTATTTTTTGATTTTTTCTGGAGTAACTATACCAAGAGAAATAACTGCTTTCATTGCCTCTTCATTTGTCCAGCCAGTTTCTCTTATTTTGTCCTTCTCCACAAAAACAACCCACCCTGTTGCAGGGTTTGGAGGAATTGGAATGAAACACTTCACTAGATCTTTTTTATCCTTTTCGTCATATATGTCTCCACAAATAAAAGCAACCGTCCATTGCCCATCCTTAAGATAAGGAACCAAAACAGGCTTATCAAAAGCCTTTCTCTCTTCAGGAGATAATGACTCTGCTAACTGTTTTCCAACACTCATTGTTTGGCCAACAATTGGGATTTTAGAAACCCATGACTCAAAAAGAGCCAAAATACTCTTTCCAAAAATATTGTTTATAAGCACTCCTACAAAATATAAAAAGATTACGAGAACAAGAAGTCCAAGACCAGGAATTTCGACCTGTATTAAAGGTTCAATTAAACCCATCACATTTTTATCAATCGCAACATAGGTGAGTTCAGCCACTTTGAAAACCAAAATAATCGGTATCAGAGAAAGCAAGCCTCTCAAGATGTTTCTTTTTATGTGTTCTGGAAGATTGTTTTTTTGTTTTTTATTCATAAGCCCTACTATTTTATTTAAAAAGAGTTAACAAAATCAAAAAATTCTTCTTTTGTGAACTCTCCTATGTGAACAACTGAAGGTTTTTCTGAACCACCTTCATTAAACATCAAGATAAGAGAAGGTGGTCCTGGAACATCATATCTTTTTCTAAACAAAGACTCCTCTTCACTTTCTTCAGTCAGGTCAACCTTTATTAATTTCCAATTTGAATTTTCAAGGAATTCGATAACTTCAACATCTTTCCAAACATGCTTTTCAACAGACCTGCATGGAATACACCATTTCGCCGTGAAGTAATAAATTTGATTTTTTTCTTTCCCTGCTGTTTCAATTGTTCCATCACCAGAGTCAAACCTAGACCAGGCTAAAAACAAACCGTAACCAAGAAGTGCCAAACCCATTGCCCTCTTTATCAAAAGAAGCCAACTTCCTCCCTTTGGAATCTGAGCACCCAGTGTAGAAAACACCATAAAGGGAATAGCCATCCCTAGCCCAAGAGTTCCAAAAAGTTTTAACCCTTCTATAAGACTGCCGCTTTGAAGAGCAGTTGCTGAAGCTGACGCTAGAACCGGAGCTGTGCATGGTGTAGCAGCTACACCCAATGCAGCACCTAGACCAATCTTTCCCTTTGTTCTCAGGAAATCTGTAAATTTTGAAAGTTTCGAAGATGTTGGGAGAGCATATCCTGAAAACATAAGAACACCCATGACAATAAACAGAATTGCCAAAAACCATCCGAAAAAAGAATTCTGTAAGGCTGCACCGCTTCCCTTTCCGAGAATTGCAAATGCTGCACCACATATTGAATAAGTTAAAACAAGCCCAAAAACAAATGGCAATGAATTGAAAAAAGCCTTTATTCCCTTTTCTCCATCTGCAACAGATAGGACAACGATCGGCATAATTGGGAAAACACATGGAGAAAAAGCCAAGCCAAGTCCTGCAATCAACAAAACCCAAAAACCCAAAGAGCTCCCAGAAGATGAACTCTTCGAAAACCTTACCTCGGGGGTTTCGACGACAGGCTCCTCGGGGGTTTCGACGACAGGCTCCTCGGGGGTTTCGACGACAGGCTCCTCGGG
>CAYFJE010000016.1:0-4413 GCA_964343345.1 uncultured bacterium | reverse complement strand
GGTTTCGACGACAGGCTCCTCATAAACAAATAACCTTTTTTGATCAATCTCAGCCTCTATTAAAGTCTTTTTTGGTGGATAACAAACCTTATCAGTGCAAACTTGATAGACAAGCTCTCCTTCTATTTCTTTAACACCTTCTTCAATATATGCTTTTACACTTAAAACAAGCTCGTGCTCGTAAACAAGCAACTCATCATCAGACCATGCAAGAAACATTCTTTCCGGCTCTGGATAAAAAGTTTTAGCCCAACTAACACCCTCCCTTTTTTTTGGGGAGAATTCTGTTGGTATTAAAAAATCATCAAGTGGCTCATTGCCGTTTATGTGCCATAAATCTGGCAATTCTATATAAATATCCCATCTTATCTCCCTTTCGTTTTCTGAAGAATAAACGACTTTATCTGCAACCTTTACATCTTCAAGAAAATGAAAAGATGCCAAGCAGGGTAAAAAAAACAACAAGAGAGTTTTCCTAAAATGTGTTAAATTGTTATAAACTTGTTTCATGAAACAAAAACCATTACTTTATATCCTATTTCTTTTTGCACTAAACAACTCAACTGTTGAATCCACAAACCTAACACTTTACAACGATGGGACAGGATATGTAAATCAAACTATAAAAACAGAGCTTCCCGTTGGGGATTTTGTAACATGGACATTGGAAAACCTTGCTGCAACATTAGAAGCACCGAGTGTCAGGCTTTTTTCAATCAATAACAAATCTTTCAATATCCATGAACAAAATTTTGAATACGACCTGGTAAATAGTTCAAAAATACTTGAAAAATACCTAGGAAAAGAAATAAAGTTCGCAATAACGAATATATCTACAGGAAGAGTGACAACAAAAAAGGGTTTGCTTTTGTCAAATGTCGGAGAGGGGGTTTACAAAATAGATAACGAAATATACATAGGTTCTCCAGGAAGGATAATACTTCCTGATCTTCCTGAGGGACTTGCAATAAGACCAAGACTCAAATGGAAAGTCTCAAATCAAGAGAAAAAAGAACAAAATCTCAAATTGTCATATTTGATGAGCGGCACTCCTTGGAGTTCTGACTACACATTAAATATTAACGATGGAAGCCTTATTGGATGGATCACATTGAACAACAATTCTGGAACATCTTTTTTCAATTCAAGCATAAATCTTGTTGCTGGAGAAATAAACAGAGCTCAAAAATCAAACGAAATCTTAAGAACAGAAAGATTTTATGCAGAGGCAGATAATGTATCTCAAGAATCTTTATTTGAATATCACATGTATACACTTCCAAACAAAACAGATGTTCCAGACAAAAGCATGAAACAAGTTAAATTTATTTCTGCAGCCAATATAAATCTTTTAAGAAAATACACTATAGAAAACAATGGTTACAACTATCAAAATCTCACTAAAATACCTGTTAAAGTTTCAATTGAATTCACAAATTCTCAAGAAAACGAATTAGGTATACCCCTTCCGAAAGGGATAGTCAGGATGTTTGCAACAGACAGTAAAGGAAACAATCAATTCATTGGAGAAGACAACATTTCTCATACTCCAAAAAATGAAAAAGTTTCTCTTATGGCTGGAGAGGCTTTTGATATTTTGAGTGAATTCAAACAAGTCTCGATAAAAAATCTAGAAGGGAAAAAGGTTGAAAGGTCTTATGAGGTTTCAATAAGAAATAGAAAAGATGAAAAGGTTGAAATTTCTTACAGAACAAGACTTTGGGGAGAGATAGAAATCAAATCAACAACAAACAGTTTAAAAAACATAGGGAACAGCTGGTACGAATCAACCATCTCAATAGAACCAGATAGTGAAGTCTTGCTAAATTACACAATTGTTTTCAGCAACTAAAAAACAAAACCACCACTAAAGGGTTTATCCAGGCTATTATTCCCTTCTATGAGGAACCTACATGGCTTGTTAAGTTCAGAACCCTGAAACTTTGATTTAGCAGCTCCCCACTCTTTAGCGATAATTGGATAAGTAAATGTCAAAAACCTTTTTGCCCTCGTGACAGCAACATAGAAGACTCTCCTTTCTTCCTCTATGTCATCCTGGGTTTCTGCCCGTGCACAAAACGAGGAATCGTTGGCTCTTATTATCCAGACCCTGTCCCACTCAAGGCCTTTTGCTTGATGGATTGTTGAAAGGACAAGTCGTTCTCCATACTCTGTTCCTGAAACCACCTCAGAACCAAACATCTCCCCAAGAAGAACAAAATCAGAAATAAAAGATCCCAAAGATTTATACGAATCAGAAAGCTGTGCAAGTTGACCAATGTCTTCTTTCCTGTTTTTTGGGTTTTTGTATTTGATGTCAACATAATCAGAATAAGAGCCTTCCATTATCATGTTTATCAATTGAAATGCTGTAGGTGATTTTGGAACACCTAAAGAAAGAAGTTCTTTAAAAAAAATTTGCCAGTTTCTATATGCTCTTTCAGGGAGGATGTCTTTTCCAAAATCCTCACTTAATTCAAAAAGGCTTTTTGCTTTTATTATCTCTTTTATCAACTTGCTTGAGCGAACAGCTCCAACACCAGGACACATGCCTATCACTCTCGTCCAGGCAATTTCATCTCTGTTGTTCATAAGTATTTTCAAATGAGCTATGACATCTTTTATATGTGCCTGTTCAAAAAACCTAACTCCACTTCTTATCTGGTATGGAATATTTCTTTTAACCAACTCAGCCTGTAGAAAAGCACTATGGCTATGATTTCTGTAAAGAACTGCCATATCAGAAAGTTTCACATTGTTTTGATAGCTATCAAGTATCTTTTTTGCAAGCCATGTTGCTTCTGCATTTACGTTTGGCAAAGGCATGATGTTTGGTCTAAGCCCAACACTTTTGTATGCCGGAGTTAATTCCTTGTAAAACTGTTTTTTATTGTTGCTTATTATGTCATTTGCCAAATTCAAAACCTGTGTTGTTGATCTGTAATTTTTTTTCAGATAATGAACCTGAACATCTTCATGCCTTTCCTTGAATTCAAGAATATTCTCATAGACAGCTCCCCTGAATGCAAAAATGCTTTGGCAATCATCACCAACAACAGTAAGCCTTCCTCTGTTCACTTTTGACAAAAGATCCACAATTTCTCCTTGTATCTTATTTGTATCCTGAAACTCATCAACAAGTATGTCCTCATGGAAAAAAAGCTCTTCTCCCTCAGAAGAAAATTCTTTGAGCAACCTGTGCCAACAGATAAGAAGATCGTCATAATCAAGGCAGTTTGCACTCCATTTCCTTTTCGTGTATGCAGCATAAACATCAAATATCTCCTTCATATAGTCATAAGACTGGGGAGAATTTTTCATAACAATATTCTCAAGACTTTCATTCTTGTTTATAGAGTTAGAGAACATCTCAATAAGTATTCTTGGTGTTGGAAAGTAATGATCAAGCCTTCCAAGGGTGTCAGCAACCGTTGCCTTAACAAGGTCTCGTTGATCTTCCATATCAATGATTGAAAAATTACTGTCAAGACCAATCAGGCTTCCATTGACCCTCAATGTTCTATTTGCTATTGAATGAAAGGTTCCACCATTTATCATTCCACTGTTGCTAGATATCAATGCTGACGCCTGTGCCATCATGTTCCTTGCTGCCTTGTTGGTGAATGTCAACAAAAGAAGATTCTGTGGGCTCATACCTTTTTCAATAAGATAAGCTGCCCTGTATGTCAATGTCCTTGTCTTTCCAGTCCCGGCACCCGCAAGAACCAAATGCTTTCCCTTTGCTGCCGTAACAACCTTGAGTTGGTCCTCATTCAAGGTTGAAAGATTTAATTTCATAAGTATCATTTATATATCATGAATCTAACGAATCAAAAAAAATACACCGAATTGTTAGAGAAATTCTCACTCTTTCTTTTCAGTGAAGGAAAATCCGACCTCACGGTAGAGGCATATATGAAAGATGTTAAGGCATGGCTTGAGAAAAACTGCACAACAGCAGAAGACATGGCAGACCATATAGCATCACTTGGAATACGAGGAAAATCATCAAGAACACTTTCAAGGCATGCATCTTCCTTGAGGAGATGGGGGAGATTCTTGATGGAAAACGGTTACCAGAAAGATGATGTTGCAAGACTTATCGTCAATCCGAAAAGAAAGATCCATCTTCCGACATTCCTTGTCCAAAGGCAGGTGGAAGACATCATTGACTCATGTGATCCCAAGACAGCAATAGGGATGAGGGATTCTGCAATGTTCCAGATGATCTATGATGCAGGGCTTCGTGGAAGCGAGGTCCTGAAACTTGAGATGAAAGACCTAAGCAACTCAAAAAGGGAAGTCAGGGTCATGGGAAAGGGAAGCCGTGAAAGGGTTTGCCTCATTGGCCCAAGGTCAAAGGAAAAGCTTGAGAAATGGATTGAAGGCCCGAGAAAGGAATGGGACAATGAT
>CAYFJE010000015.1:0-17541 GCA_964343345.1 uncultured bacterium | reverse complement strand
CAAAAAACTGAAAGTTGTCCATCGAACCTAAAAACAGAAGCATGTATGTTTATCTTTTTTTCCAATTTGCAAACATCGTTCACAAGATACCTTGTTGGAAAATTGTCTGAACCGTCTAAAATAAAATCGTATTCACGAACGACATCTCTAGCATTGCTTGCATCAATCTTCAAATCATGAGAGACGACTTCAATATCTGGATTCAATTCTTCTAAATAAGATTTTGCAACAATTGCTTTTTTTAAGCCCAAATCCTTAGAAGAATACATTATTTGTCTATGTACATTTGAAAGACTTACAAAATCAAAATCACAAACCCCCAGCTTTCCAACTCCAGAAGCAGCCAGATAAATTGCTGCAGGGCTTCCAAGTCCACCAAGGCCAACAACAAGAACAGAAGATTCTTTTAGTTTTTCCTGTCCGGTTTTGTTGATTTCCGGAATTGAAATCTGACGACTATAGCGAATTAGTTCTTTTTTGCTGAAACTACCAGTCATTTTTCTCTGAACCCTGTTCAGAAGCAGCTGATCTAAGTCTCTCTCTTGCAAGTTCAGAGCTTGCCTGCCGTGTTGTTAGGTTTTCATTGTTTTCAACTCTTGAAAAAATTTCATTTAGACTTTCAGCTATCTTTCCAACTTTTTTTGTTGCAATCTCTTTGTTCCAATTTCCATTTCTTTCAAGGTCAACATTAATCAAACCTCCAGCATTGATAACATAATCTGGAGAATAAAGAATATTTCTTCTTTTCAAACGAAGTGCATCCTCTTTTTTCTCAAGTTGATTATTTGCAGCTCCAGCAACCACCTTGGATTTAAGTAATGGTATTGTGTGGCTGTTTAATGTTCCTCCCAAAGCACAAGGAGCATAGACATCAACATCCTGAAGCATCCACTCGTCTGAGTTACAAGAAGAACAGCCGAACTTAAGTTTCGCTTTTTCGACCATTTCACTATTTATATCTGTAACTGTAACTTTTGCACCGCTTTTTGTTAATTTTTCAATCAAGCTCCATCCAACATGGCCAATGCCTTGAACCAAAACACTAACACCATCGAGTTTCTTTAGTTTCATTCGATGTTCTACAGCAACCTTCAAACCTAAAAATACACCTTGTGCCGTAAACGGGGAAGGATCTCCAGAACCTCCATTTTCAATAGGCAACCCGGTTACATAAGCTGTCTTTTCTTTTACAGCAACCATATCTTCCACTGAAGTTCCAACATCTTCTGCAGTTATGTAAGCACCATTCAGAGAATCAACAGCTCTTCCAAATGCTCGAAACATATCCATCCTCTTGCTTTCTTCCTTAGGTGGAGGCCCTAATATGACAGTCTTGCCTCCACCTAAAGACAATCCAGCGCAAGCAGCTTTATAAGTCATTCCTCGACTTAGTCTCAAAACATCTTTCAAGGCATCCTCTTCACTCTCGTAGGTCCAAAGTCTTGTTCCTCCTAAGGCTGGACCCAATAAAGTGTCATGAACTGCAATGATAGCCTTGAGTCCAGTTGATTTGTCATTAAAGAAATGAACTCCATCATGATTCTTGTGAGACCCTTTGCTAAAAACTGCCATAATTCAAACTCCTTTTAACCAATCCTAACCTTCAAGCCAAAATATTTTCCTTATCCAAATGCTTGATGGCTCGGCTTTCATGAAACAAGAAAGTGCTGGAGAAGACTCAATAGGGATTCCAACTTTCAATGAATTTATTTTTCTGTTTGCTCTTGCTTCCAAACCTAAAAGCATATCCTGAATGATTGAAAAACTATTTACTTCATCAGGGTCAACAGCACATAAGCTTGTATTCCACAACTCGATTTTCTCACACCATTTAGATACATGCAATAAGCCAACCAATTTCTTATTTCTGTATGCTCCGACTGGAGCCAAATCGAGACCACATAACTTTTGCCAGTAATTTAAAAAACTATTGTCACTGTTTTCAAATCCAGCTCTTTGCTCTCTTGATCTTATTTTTTGTTTCTGAACCAATTCAGAAACCTCTTCAAAATCCTCTTCTTTCAAGGATGCAATCGAACAACTTGCATCTGTAGGAAACAACATGTCTTTAAAATCAAAAACAAACTCACAAACATCTCCAGCATCAACTAAACCCTTCACAACATTGTGCATTCTTGGAGCTGGAGCAGGACATGTGATCCAGCAAGGACCAGACGGACGGACATCTTTCCATAGAGTTTCCAGTTCAAATTGAGTTAAATCTTGGCCTCCCCAAAAATGAACTGATTCAACACCATCAACCAACCTTCTTCCGCAAAGGTATCTTGGTGATCCTTCTGGTTCATAAAAATAATCCCATTTATGGTTTTTCCATCTTTCAAGAAGAGAAATTTTTCTTTCCTTTTCAGAATACCTATCCCAACCTGGAAAAGGAACTGGCAGATTTTTGATTTCAAAATTTCTCATAAAATCCTCCCTCTCGTAGAGTAAATAGGATTTTTCCAATCATCAATAACTTTTCTTTCAAGAAGATCCCTGATTTCCCTTATCCCATCAACGACCGAATACTCAGCAGAATAACCCCACTCTTGTTTTATTTTTTCAAAACAGACCTTGTAACTTCTAGCATCTCTATCAACAGGATGAATGTTTATATCAATATCTTTAATCTCTTTACCCAGCAAATATGCAATTTCTTTGACTTTTAGATTCTGGTCAGTGGAACCAACATTAAAAACCCCATTCACTCTTTTTTTCTCAAGTGTTATAGCCATAAAAAATGCTCTTGCTGCATCTTTAACATCCAGCAAAGGCCTCCATTGATCCCCTCCGAACAACATAACTTTGCCATTTTGGAAAGCATGACATGTTAACAAATTAACCACCAAGTCGCATCTCGTTCTTCCAGATCCCCCAAACAAAGTGCTCAGCCTTAAAGCAGAACCGCCTTCTATTGAGGTGATCTCCTTTTCAGAATCAAGTTTAGTTCTGGCATAAAGTGTTAAGGGGTTTGGTTTTGAAGACTCGTCTACCATTCCATCTTGAGCTCCATAAACAGAACAAGAACTTGCAAATGCAAGTCTATTTATTCTCAATTCTTTACAATATTCGACTATCTTTTTTGTTGAATGATAATTGTCTTGAGAACATTTCACAGGGTCTAAATCACAACTTGGATCACCACTCGTTCCTGCTAAATGGATGACTGCATCAACCCCATTCAGACTTTTTTTCAAAAGATCAAAATCACTTACAGCACCTTCAATCAGTTCAACTTCATTTAAATGTTTTTTAATTCCGTAATCACTATAAGAAAGATCATCAAAAACCCTGACAGAAAAACCATTTTCTATCAAAATCGGGACTAAAGAAGTTCCAATATACCCTGCACCCCCAGTAACGAGAACCTTTTTCAAACTTAAAAAGGACCCTCCCAAGAACCTCCAGGATCGATTAAACCCATTGTCATTCTTTCTCCTCCGTCCAAAACAGTGAACCTATAAGCTTTTTCTCTTTGATCACTTGGCTGCATCAAATTCCCCTCTTCAAAAACACCCACTGAAAGCAAAAATTCCCTTCTTAAGAATGGTAATTTTTGTATTTTGTATTTGTATTTCCAGGGACCATCTCCAGGGATTGAAACAGTGTGAAGTATTGGCCCAATCAAAGACTGTCCGTAATCACCGTGAAACTGAATAGCTATAACAGCAGTTCCACTATCTATTACACCCCTAGAGCCCAACTGAATGGTCAACTCCATTGACTCTCCATACCTAAAAAGATGTGTCTCGTTACCAGTAGCATCAAAAAATTTAACATCATCAATAGCAATAGGGCCATCACCCCATCGTTGATTGCCTTCTTTTGTCCTTGTCAAATCTCCACCAGACACTGCCAACCTTTCCCTGTACCTGTCCAATATCTGATGCTTGTCTCCAAAACCTTCAATTTTTCCATCTTCAAGCCATAAAAGTCTTTCAGCAAAGTATCTCACAATTGTCAAATTGTGACTGACAAAAAGTATAGTCTTGCCTTCTGCTTTTAGTTCATTAAGCTTCGCAAAGCATTTTTGTTGAAACGACAAATCGCCAACACCTATGACTTCGTCTAGCAAAAAAACATCGGGATCCAAGGCTATCGCTATAGAAAAAGCGAGTCGCAGAACCATGCCCATTGAATATGTTTTTATTTGAGAATCAGCAAAATCAGTCAATTCAGCAAACTCAAAAATAGATTTCTCTTTTGAAGCAATATCTTTGCCTTTCATTCCTAAAAGAGATGCATTTAAATGTATGTTTTCTCTTCCAGTTAGTTCAGGATGAAAACCAGCACCTAGTTCTAAAAGGCTTGCAACTTTTCCTTGTATTTTTACATGCCCAGAATCAACTGAATATATTCCTGCCAACAACTTTAAAAGAGTTGACTTTCCAGCACCATTCCTGCCTATAAGACCAATAATTTCTCCGGGTTTTATGTTAATAGAAACATCATCAAGCACCTTAAAAGAGCTATTCCTGCTCTTTATGCCTGCAAGCTTGTCTCTAAAACTCCTCTTACCGCCAATCGAAAAAGATTTGACTATATTAGAAGCTTTGATTTCCCCATTTTTTAGATCGTTTATTTTTATGTTTCCCATATCAAACTTCCTCAGCAAACCTTGATTGGGACTTCTTAAAAACAAAAAGACCCCATACAAACAACAAAACCCCTAGCCCAAAAGCCATAAGTAAAGATCTTGAATCAGGATTAGACAAATCTAACAAAACATCTCTGTAACCCTTGATTATGTGAGTCATAGGATTCAGGTAATATACCTTATAAACAAGCTCAGCACCTTTTTCACCTAAGAAAGTCAGGCTTTGAAATTTTTCCAAATTAGGAGGAGCATAAAGAACTGGAGTTCCAAAAAATAGAATTGTCATAAAGGTATTTGCTAACTGTTCTGTATCTCTGTAAAAAACATTCATTGTTGATAAAAGCAATCCAGCTCCAAGTGTTACAAGAAGATGTAAAACAAGCAAAAGTGGCAAATAAAGCAAAGGAAGCAGTTCTAAAAAACTGCCATGTGAAGGCCACCATTTCAAAAAACATGCCAAAACAAGAATCAAGAGCATCATCAAGAAATGAACCGCTTCAGCCAAAACAGAAGCCAAAGGAAGAACTATCCGAGGAAAAGCAACCTGTCTCAATAAACCACCGGCTTGAACTATCGAAGGTGTTGCTTTTGTAACTCCTCCAGAAAAAAAATTGAAAGTAAATAATCCAATTATCAGAAGAAATGGATATGTGTCTCCCCCCATTCCAAATTTGTCAGTTAACAAAATTCCAAAAACAGCATAATAAACAAAAAACATTGTTAAGGGTTGCACAAGAGACCACAAGAAACCCAATCCCGTATTCCTGTACCTCAAACGTAAATCTCTTAAAATCAAATTCTTTAAAAGTTCTGAATAATTTAACAATTTCATAAAACTTAAAACACAACCCTTACACCGTTAACCGCTTTCCAGCTCAAATCATCAAAAAGGATTAAATCTTTTGTATATATTGAATTTTCTCGATTTTTTATTTCAATTTCTCCTTCAATCGAATGAAGCTTTAATGATTTATCATTTCTTTGAATTGAAATTTTTTTTGAAAAAAGTGAATAATTATCAAGGGCTAACGAAAAATCAGAAACCCTCATGGAAAACTCATCTTCGTAAAAATAAATTAAAAAATCAGATCCATCGACATTTAAAACTTTCTTATCCTCAAGAAAATACTTCAAAGATTCAATGTTCTTTGCAGAAAGGACATCGCTTTCTTTGTAATCCCAAAAATAGATTGGGCCTTTCGAAAAAAAAGAAATCACATCATCCTCGTAATAGGAATCTCCATAAAGAAAAAAATTTCCATCTTCAACAACAACTTTTTCTGTATGTATCTCACTTTCTAAATAAGCAACTTTTGTGCCTTCCCCATTTAAAGTAATTTTTCCACTCTTGTCAAAAAAACCAAAAGAATTTGAGCTAAAGCTGAATGTTTCAGAATTTACACTTAGCCCTTTTTCCATTATCAAGTCAGAATTAAAAATTCTTGCAGAAGGGGAAGAAAAAGAATATTTTTCTTGAAAAATACCATCAATTCCCTCTGAAAAGAGAATTTCGTCTTTGTTCTTTGATTCAATCCTACAAACTTCTCCATTGAAAGACTCAAAAGAAACTTCAATTTTTTTTTCAGCTTTACAAACAACAAGGAAAGAACCGTCTGGATTCCTCACAAGGTCTCCATAACCTTTAAAAAAAATGTCCAAAATCACAAAAAAGTAAATCAACTTTCTTCCTCAACTCTTTTTTTGATATTTTTTACAATACAAGCTGGAACCTGTTTCGAAAAATCCCCTCCTAAAAGAGCTACTTCTTTTATTAACCTAGAAGATACAAAGGACCATTTTGAATCAGCAACCATAAAAACAGTTTCACAACCCTTTAGAAGCTGGCTATTCATTAAACTCATTTGAAGCTCATATTCGTAATCACTTACAGCCCTCAATCCCCTGATTATCAAATTCACCCCATTATCTCTCATCCAATCTGTTATGAGTCCATCAAAAACATGCACCTTCACCTTCTTTGCATGCTCTTTATCGAGATTTTCTTTTATTGAAGAAATAATCATTTTTTTTCTTTCTTCAGAAGAAAACCAACATTTTTTTGAAGGATTTCTTGCAATCAAAACATGGACGACATCAAAACATGCAGCACTTCTTTCCAATATGTTTAAATGACCTTTTGTGACAGGGTCAAAAGTTCCAGAATAAACCACCTCTTTAATCATTATCAAATCTCAAAAAAATTAATCCTTCATTTCCATGTTCTATTTTTTGAACCAAGTGTAAATTGTAAAGCTTAGGAAGTGGTATTTTTATAGGCCATCTAAAAGCTAATTTGGTTTTTTCATGAGATATCTTGTGACATGATTCCAAAACCTTTTTTCCAAGTTCTAAATTTTTGAAAGGAGGATCGCAGCAAACAAAATCGAACTTGAAATCAACTTGCTCCATCAAACCAGGAAGACTGCCTGAATTAATGCTATATCTCTCTTTTTTGACTCTTAAATTATTTAGGTTTTCAAGAATACACCTTCTGCTTAATCTGTCTTTCTCAAAAAACGAAACATGTTTGGCACCATTGCTAAGCATGCTGATACCCCAAGAACCGCTTCCAGAAAAAAGATCTGCAACAGTTTTTCCTTCCATATTGGCAAATTTATCAGATACAACTTGTCTCCATCTCCCTGTCAAAGGCCTTAAAGTTGACCTTTCGTAAAAGAAGATTTTTCTAGAATTAAATTCTCCTCCATGTATTCTCAGATATTTTTTAGTCTTTTTCATGTCAATATCAAGGTATAATTACACCCTTATGTCAAGAAAAGATCAAATAACTGGCAAGCAGGGCAAGAGTGGGAATATAGTAAGTCATTCACACAGGAAGTCTAAAAGAAGATTCTCGATAAACCTAATCAGAAAGAGAGTTTGGGATGAAGAAAAGGGTCACTATGTTACATTAAAGGTCTCAAACAAAACACTCAGAACAATCAAGAAAAAAGGACTTTCCTCAACTGTCAGAGACAATAAATAGGTACATCAATGGGCAAAAAGTTCAGACATATAGAAAAGAAAACAACCCTAATAGGTGTTATTAGACGACACTCTAGAGCATTTTTCATAACAACCGGATTGATTTTTGTAGTTTCCATTTTCTGGAATTACGGAACAACTTTCACAAGTTCTCAAAAGGTTAGTGAAGAAACTCTTAAACTCCAAATGGAAAATGCCCCTTCCATTGTTGACGGAGAACCTATTGAAGAAGCGATAATAAGCAGATTGCTTGGTTCGAAAGTTCAACAATGGAGAATGCAGAATCCATCTTCCGCTCCTGGCATAATGGAAATGATTCAATTTAGAGCAGAAAGCATGGATGAGGTTATCGAAAGAAAGATATTACTTAATGAAGCAAAAATTCAAAAAATTTCAATTAGCGAAAAAACTCTTGACGAAAGGAGGGAAAGGGACCTCGAGGTTTTCTTTACCGAACAGAGTGAAGAAATCGGCCTGTTAGAAAAATTCAAAAATAGGAAAGATGCAAAAAGGGAATTTTTCAAAAGAATTTCTGCACTTGGGATGTCTGAAACAGAATACATAAACTCAATTAGAGAAGATTTAATGGTTGAAGAAATTGAGATGTCCATATCAATGCAGGCTCAATCAGAATCAGTAACTTACCAAAAAGAAATTTCAGATGGTGTTGAAAAATCTATTTCTGAAGGAAAAAATCTAACAGAAATAGGTCTTGAAATAAACGGAATTCCAGGAGTTAGAGTAACAGCAAGCAGATGGGTCACGAGAAATCAAGCAAAAGATGAATCAATTCCTTTTGACGAATTGCTCGAAGGAAAAATTTCACAATATTCTTCAAATAATGAAAATAATTTTTCAATATCTCTCGAATACAGAGAAGCTTCTGGAGAGGACTATGAAAATTTCAAAAAAGAAAGAGATGCTGAAAAAGATGTACTAGATATCAACAATATGGTTTCTGAAAGCGATTTAAATATAAATGATGATTATGAAGCAATCCGAATTCAAAATATCAAAATCTCAGCACCTTTGAATGAATTTTACCAAGATATAAAATCTAAAATGAGAATAGCTCATGAAGTAAAAATAAATGACCAAATATATGTAATATATAAAGAATTATTAATAGGAAATTACGAATCTTCATCAGAAAAAAGCCTTGCGGAAACAAAAAAAGAAAATGTTAGAAATGAATATTTCGCATTGTGTGCTTGGAGCTTCTTGTTAAAAAACAAGATGGCTGGAGAAGAAAAAGATCCGAATACACTATCTGAAGCGAAAAACTGCTCTCTACAACTTCTGGAATTAACACCATTTGATCCATATAATCTATTGCTTGCAGCAAGAATAGAAATTGAACTTGGAAACATAGAAGAAGCTGTGAGTTTCATAAACGATTCAAAAGAATTCCGTGGACAAAATTTAAACATATCTTTCCAAATCTCATCTCTTTTGAGAGAAGCGGGAGAGGAAGAGATGGCCTCCTTAGAAGATGAAGAAAGGAATGAAATTCTAAGCAACTTCAACAATCAATTATTTTGAAAAAAAGATACCATATACGAACTTTTGGCTGTCAGATGAACGAAGCTGACTCTGATTCAATTGCTGGAATGCTTGACAATATTGGACTCGAAAGAACAGAAGAAGACAAGGCCGATATAGTTCTTTACAACACCTGTGCAGTAAGAGAAAAGGCTGAACAAAGAATGAGGTCTGAACTTGGAAGTGTAAGGATGAGGAAAGAAAAAAATCCAGAAATCAAAATTGGGATATTGGGATGTGCTGCTGAAAGCCTTAAAGAAAAACTCGAAAAAGAGGAATGGATTGATATTGTCCAAGATGGAAAAGATTTAGACAAAATGAAAAAAGCAGTGATTCAAATTCTTCCAGATGAATTCGAAGTCTCTCAAGATTCTTTCGAAATACATAGAGGTGGTGAAAACTCAGGAATGATTCCCGTTATAAGAGGTTGTTCATACATGTGCTCTTACTGCATAGTTCCAAGGACAAGAGGCTTGCAAAGATCGATTTCAATAGAAAAAATACTTAAAGATGTTGAAGTTTCTCTAGATTCAGGCTCAAAAGAAATATATTTGCTTGGACAAAATTTTCTCTCTTATGGAAGAGACTTGCCTAAAAAAACATCCCCAGAAGAAATGATTTCAACCGTCCATGACTCTTTTCCAGAATTAAAAAGAATAAGATTCCTCACAAGCCACCCGCACGATCTTACAAAAAATTTTCTACAAACAATGAATTCTCTCCCTCGTGTTGCTAAATATCTGCATTTACCATTTCAATCTGGAAGCGACTCAGTCTTGAAGGCAATGAGAAGAATCACTACAAGAGACACAGTTGTTAAAAAATCTGAATGGGTAAGAGAGTTATGGCCAGGAGCAACACTCTCGACTGATATCATTGTTGGATTCCCTACAGAAAAAACAAAAGACCATGAAGAAACAATGTCTCTTTTAAAGGAAGTTAAATATGATTTTGCATACTCGTTTCTCTATTCACCAAGACCTCAAACAAAATCATATCCTTTAGGAGATCCAGTTCCACACAAGGAAAAAGTTCGAAGACTTTCGGAGATTACCGAATTGATAAACAAAATTTGGTTCAAGAAAAACAAAAAATATATCGGAAAAACAGTTGAGGTTTTGGCTGAAAGAAAAGAAGGGAAAAAAGAAAAAAGATGGACTGGAAGGTCTGAAGGCTTTCATCTTGTTCATTTCAACTCCGAAGAAAATCCGATTGGAAAATATCTAAAAATAAAAATAAACGAGACAGGTTCGACCTTCCTGGGAGGAGAGATTGTTTAGTTTATTCCTAACTTTACTTCTGCCAGCCCAGCTAGAAGAAGCTCTTGAACTACATCCATCAGTAATAACTGCAAAGAAAAATATCGAAATATCTGAACTGGGTTTTTCAAGATCCGAACATCAGTTATTCAACCCACTCCTTTCTGCAAGCGGATCTCAATCAGACAATGAAAGCAGTGTTAATTTTGATACAAGCGAAGCAACGAACCTGAGTGCATCTCTCTCCTGGCTAACAAGAAGAGGTTATTCGGTCAGTTTCAGAATGAATAATTCAGAATCTTTTTATAACAGCTCAATAGGAGGAATAACGGACAACTACTCTCTCTCCTCAAGTTTTTCATTAACCTACCCTTTGTTTTCAGAAAAGAGAAAGGCAAGGTTCTCAAGTCTCGACATCTCCGCTTTCAACACACTCAAGACACATATTGACTACAAGGCAACATTGAATCAAGCTGCATATGATGTCATTTCAAGATTCTGGGACTGTTTGATATTTGAAGAAAATCTAGATCTTACAAAACTATCCTTGGAGGAAAGCATCCAACAGGAAAATCAAATTAGGGCAAAAATCGATGCGGGAATACTTTCAGAGAGTGAGGTTTATAGCTATGTAAACAGGAGACTGCAACAAGAAGCATCCGTGATTGATGCTGAGATAAACCTGCAAGAATGCAACGAGCAAGCAAATCTTCTTTTCGGAAGAGAAGTGCCACAAGAATGGTTTCAGCTTGTGAAATCAATAAATTTTGAAGAAGACACTTCTTACCCTAAAACAGGTTTTCCGACAACAGATGTTAGAAAAAGTGAAATAGATCTAAAAATCGGCCAAATCAATTTAGAAAACTCACACTCTGCAGATATGGCTGATTTTGATATGTCATTAAACTATGGACTGAATGCAAATTCTTCAACACAAACAAGCTTCAGCGATCTTGAAAATCCAAATTGGAGTGTCTCAATGACATGGTCTAAAAGGCTTGGAAACAAAAAATACAACCAAAAAGAAGCAGAGATAAACCTTGAAAACCTCAACTTCATGCTTGAAAGAACGCTAGACAACTCCCTCTTGACAGAAAGAAGCCTCACAAATCAAGTCACTTCAATTGAAAAACTACTCGTTGCATCAGAATCAGGAGTTGAAGCAGCAGAAAAAGCATACGAAAGAACAAAAGCCAGGTGGGAAGTTGGACTTACTACAAGCCTTGAACTTTTCACACTCGAAAACTCATTGCTTTCTGCAAAAATGTCTTTATTGACAACAAGGAAAAACCTTCTACTCTCAAAAGCAAATCTGTCCAGATTTAGAGGAAATCTTGTTTCCAAGGACTAATTGGTAGATTTTTCTCACCATATATCCATCTACCCCTAACAAAAATCTCAGAGATATATGAATTTGAAAACCTCGTTGCATCAATCAAGAAAATATGCTTGTCTTCAGAGGTTTCCTCTTCAAACCTTTTTGTAAAATCGCCCAAATCTTTCAACTTGATTACAGAATCTGAAAAAAGAAGTATCGATACAAGTGAATCATTTTCCTCAAGAATATAAGCCGCCTCAACAAGAGAATCTTTTAAAATTTTTTCAGCAATTTTTTCAATCATAGCAAATTAATAATTAGTGATGTGTAAATCGTTACTCCGGTTATATCACAGATAGTTGAAATCAAGGGAGCACTCGATATTGCGGGATCAATCTTTTTTAAAGACATCAATAAAGGAATTCCAGTCCCAACAATATTACCAACAATAATTGCGCCTGCTAAACTTAATCCAACAACCTCAAATTGGTTTCCTTGAATAGCTTCTCCTGAAAAAAAATAAGCTATCAAAAAAACTGCAAGTGTACAAAAAAGGGCCATTGCAAAGCCAACCTTGAACTGTTTTAAAACAAATGGCCAGGGTTTTTCCAAAGACAATCTGTTTGTAGCAAGAGCCCTGACAACTATTACTGAGGACTGATTCCCTATAACGCCTCCTAAAGCCATAATCAATGGAAGGAAAGCTAGAAGCAAAACAAAGTTTTCGATAGAGTGCCCTTTTGTTTCTAATATCTTGCCTGTAATAAAACTTCCAACCAAAGTTAAAAACAACCAAGACATCCTTCTAGATGCAATTTTCCAGGTAGACTGATTTACTGTCAATTCTTCTTCAGAAAGACCTGCCAAAAGAAATACATCTTCAGTTGCCTCTTCTTGAACTATGTCAACAATATCATCTGCTGTCAAAACACCGCACAAAACACCTTTTTCATCTGTAACTGGGACCAACAGTAATCCATACCTTTCAAAAACCTTTATCGCTTCTTCCTTATCATCGGAAAGAGACACTGAAATCACATCTCTAACAACAACCTTGGATATTGAAATATTTTTTTTTGATTCACTAAGTTTTTTCAATGTAGCAAAACCAATTAGTTTTTTTTGTTCATCTACAACATACACAACACTAGCAAAATCATCATCAAAACCTGCTAGTTTTGAAAGTGCTTCCCTAACATTGCTATTTATGCTAACAAAAGCCGGCAAACTATCCATCCTTCCAGCTGCCGTATCTTCATCAAATTTCAACAAATCACTAATTGAATGATTTTGTTTTGTCAACCTAGAAGTGATCTCTTCTTTTTTTTCCTCTGGAAGCAACCTTATTACCGCAGTAGCGATATCCAAAGGAATCTTCCTTATTATTTTTAGAGCATGATGTGTTTCAAGTCTTGATATCTGCTGAGCTAAAACATCCTCTTCCATTTTTTCAAGTATCAACTGAGGTCTCGGAATCTTCAGAACAAGATTAAAAAGCTTTTCTCTATTTTCTTTTTGCAAAAGAGGGAAAACAATAGCAATTTCACCAGGATGATACTTCAAAATAAACCTTCTTTTTCTTTGAAAGCTTTTGTAGTTTAGTATTTTCTCAAGAGCCGCCAAAAGAACTGAGCTGCGAAGCTTCTTGGACATTAAACGAACCTCATATTAAGTAATAAGCAAAAAATAACATTGTTTCGAAAAATTTTCTTTTTTTCAGCCTTTATTTGTGATTTTAGTTTCAAAAAAAGTCATTTAATTATTTTTAGTACATAAAATGTAATCATTATGATTAATCCCAATTTTTTATTTTTAAACAATTTTTTAACTTCAGGAGGACTTGGCGGAACTGTTATATTGATAATAATAATACTTCTTTCGATATATGGTCTTGCAGTCGTCCTTGAAAAAAGAAGAACCTTTGGACGAATTCCCAAAACCGGCGGACAGGATTTAGTAAAAAGAATAATTAGCAGCTTAGATATAAATGATGTTGCTGAAGCAAAGGTTCAAGCCTCCTCAAGAAGAGACATTTACTCTCAGATGCTTGCAACGGTTCTTGATGCCAGAGGAAAAACCAAAGATGTTTTCGAAGAAGAGGTAAGCAAAACGTTTTTAAAAATCTCCTCAAACCTTGAAAGGAACCTTTCAAGCCTTGGAACAATTGTTGAATTCTCACCTCTTCTTGGATTGCTTGGAACAATTGTTGGTTTAATGAAAATTTTTGGAAGCATCTCTGAAGGCGGTCTAGGTCACCATGAAGAACTTGCTGGAGGAATATCTACAGCATTGATAACAACCGCTGCTGGGCTAATCGTTGCAATATTCTTTGGAATCATCCTAAGAGGCTATAAGGAAAGGATAGAAAGAATAAGGGTAAAAATGGAAAACTGTGTTTCAGAAATCGTCTCACATCCAACCTTTTTTGATTCTGAAATAATTTCTGAGGATGTTGAATAATTGAAGAATCGATTCAAAAACAAATCAAAAAACACAGAAATAAAAATAGCTTGGACTCCATTGATTGACATGGTTTTTATTCTTCTTTTGTTTTTTGCCGTAACAACAACATGGGCTTCAAAAGAAGCAGGCATGAATATGGAGCTGCCAAATGCAGGATCTGGGACACAGCAAAGTAATACACAGATAATTTATATTGATGATCTTGGAAGAATTTACATAAACGAAGAAGAAACTCCTTTATCGGTTGCAGACTTCCTGAACGAACTAAACAGATTCGATAAAGATCAACCCTGGGAAATACGAGCAGACAAAAAAGTTTCTTATGAAAAAGTTGTTCAAGTTCTTGACTATTTGAGAAAAGAAAAATATATGAATGTTATATTGGCGGTTGAACCAAATAGAAATTGAAAACCTTAAGAAAGATAGAAATTGAAGCATTCCCCGAATCATTACACGGGCCATTGAAACTATCATTATTTCTCCACATAATTCTTATTTCTTTTTTAGCTTTTATCGATTTTCCACTCCCTGAACCTCCTCCGTTAATAGTAAAAATCGCTGAAGAAAGCATTACAGAGAATGAAAAACAAGAAGAAAAAAACGAAATTAATGAGCAAGAAAAAAAAGATTCTGAAGGACATGGTTCAACAGAATTAAACAAAGAAAGTAATACAGAGATTAAAAAACCAACACAAGGTCAAATTTATGTTGTGAAATCTGGAGACACTGTTGGAAGAATTGCATCTCAGGCAGGTGTAAGCATAGAAGACATGAGAAAATTTAACCCTTGTGACCTTGGAGAAAACCCTTCACTCATCATTCAACCTGGAGACAGGTTGATGATTCCCGGAGGAGGAAGAAAGGAACCTGGACCATGCTCTTCAAAAACAAAAGATACGAAAACTCCAGAAGATTCTGTTGAAAGCGAAAAAGAAGAAAAAGAAATTTCCGAAGAAGAACTTGTCGAAAATATCCTTGAAATAGATGAAAAAAAAGAGAACGATGAAGAAGAAAAAGAAGTGATTGATCCCTGTGCAGCTGATCAACCTTATGATGAAAGTTGTTGGCCTCTCGACAAAGAAAGGCCGAAACCGTTAGTTACAAAATTAGCTGGTTATCAAAATGTTGGAGGCTGGTTCAAACAGCCAATAAAAGACAATAACGGAAACCTTATGGGAAGAGCTGAGTTTGGAACATCATCCTCACCTTTGAACATACCTAAAGATTTAACAGATGGAGACGGATTGAAAAAAGGAACTTCTGTTGTTGTAGAAATGACATTCTCTGAAGATGGCAAACCGCTAAACGAACCAAAAATAATATTAACGAGTGGTTATGAATCATTGGACAAAAGAGCAGTGGCTTGGATGAAAAAAACTACTTTCAAAGACAGTTTTAACAGACATCAGATGGAGAATGGTGGAACACTAAGGATTCAATTTTATTTTCCTGGAACATGATGTTTTCGGCAATCTTAATCACCCTTCTGACATCACCATTGTCATTAGAAAATCAATTCATAAGAATAAGGGTTAATCCTGGTCCAGAGGAAGAAGCAAGATTTGCACTTGATACAACACAAGGAAATCCAGAAGAACCAAATGATGATGAAAAAAAATTAGTTTATGGAGCAGAAATGCCATGGTCCAGTTTTGCCATCATCAAGATAGATGAAGAAACTTTTGTTTTTGGGGGGAATCCAAGAAGTGATAGAAGAAATTTCTTTGAAAACCTGAAAACAGGAGAAAAGGTTTCTGATCCTTATGTTGAAAACGAAGAAATAATATCGATTTGGAAATTTGGAGGAGTTGAAATAAAACAGGTTTTATCTTTCCAAAAAGGATATTCAACCAATCTCAAAGATGCAATGGGAATTAGTTATTTTGCAAAATCAATCGACGGGGAACAACATGATGTCGGCATAACATTAATACTAGATGCAATGTTAGGTGCAAATGATGCAGCTCCACTAAGAGCTGAAGGAGCTGAGGGTTTAATTGAATCAGAGATATGTTTTGAAAAAGAAAATATGCCTGAATTCTGGCAAGCTTGGGATACTGAAGATCAAGCGACTATAAAGGCAGAAGGCAGACTAAAACTGAAAGATAAAGAAAGTCCTGAAAGATTGATTTTAGCAAACTGGGGAAAACTGGCAAAAACAAAGTGGGAAATAAAATGTGAAGCGGGTTCCAGTTTTGTTAGAGCTGGAGATTTTGAAACTGAAAAAGATACAGCCGTGGCAATTGTATGGAATCCAAAAAAGATTCAATCAGAATCTTTAGAGTTTCATACGACTTACGGAATTGCAGATGCTCCTGCCCCTCCTGAATGCAAGCCTTTGTCAGCATACATAAGCGGAAAACCTTTCGAAATAGGAAACGATGAAGAAAAATCCTTTTTTGGAAACTGGACAACAGATAGTGAATATCCAGTAAAACCAACAAAAGCGATTCTAACAGTTTATTCAAATGATGGTTTAAAAATACTCACAGAGAAAAAGGAAATAGACCTGGTAAAAAACCCAAATGGGTACCACTCTTTCAAGATACTCAATCCTGGCATTAAAAAAGAACAAGCTAATTACACATTAAAAATCGAATCTCCAGAAGGCTTTACATGCGAAAATACGAATACCGTGAAAATATCTAAACCAGCCGAACTCGAAATGATAACAATGAAAAAACCAACCATTAAATCTTCAGGAATACAACATAACCCAACAAAATTTTATGCAAATTTAATCATTAAAAATTCTGGAGAAACTGCTTCAGAAAAAGGCTCTATCACAATAAAAAGCAACGAAAAACTTTCGATTCAACCTCAAGAAAAAATAACATTTTCTTCAATTCTTCCAAATGAGAAAAAATCATTTTCATGGCTTGTTTCAATACCACCAGAATCTTCAGGGAAGGCTTCCATTGAATGGATCTTGAATTATCTGAAAGAACAAAAAAACCAAAGTCTTTCTTTTGAAATTCCACCATTATCTCAACATATGAGAATTAGATCTGTAAAAAGAAATCTATCTAATTCTTTGATAACTGGAATTAACCTTAGTCCATTTTCAAATTTTTATGGAAAATGGGAACTTCCTGGAGAATGCAAACTTGTTGGAAAAGGGGGAATAGAAAATTACGGATACAAAGTTGAATCAACCTGTTATGAAAACATTGTTGAAATAAAAATTTCTGGAAATTATCAAAACCTTCCTGCTCTAACTGGGCTTTTTAGAGTTTTTCATTCTGGAAATCCAGACGAAAAATGGAATCGAATAGAAAATTGTATTAACATTAATAATGAAGATTGCGAAACATTGGAGGAAATATGGCAATGAAAAAAATCATTTTATTTTTAACTTTATCAATTATGAATTTAGG
>CAYFJE010000014.1:0-18234 GCA_964343345.1 uncultured bacterium | reverse complement strand
TCTATAAAGCTGATCTAACCTAGCACCAAGGTCAGCAAAAACGATATCGCATTTCACCCAACCTTTTTTTTCTAAAATGTTTTTAATTTCACTATGCCTTGACTGAAAACATTCAAACAAAATGCCATCTTCAAAATTTATACTACTAAGTCTTTTTTGAGCTCTTTCTATTGCTTCTATATCCATATCTATACCGAGAACATGACATCCAGATTTTAAAAAAAGCTCAGAATGGCCACCATCACCCAATGTAGCATCAACAACTTTCAATGGAAAATCAAATTTGGAATCTCCCTGAACAACAAGAAACTGTTTGATTTCATGAATCATTGCAGAAGGATGATATTTAGTCATTCCAAAGCCAAAGCCCTCTTTCTTTATCAAAAAATCTAGTTTGTTGATTCAAAGACTCTATTATCATCAACTCACAAACAAAAATCTCACATCCTTTCAAGACATGACCTCCGTAAATTTGACCTTTTTTATCTGAAAGAGATATATGAAAATGTGGAAAAATACCATCCTTGAAATTTGAATCGGTTGTCAATGAAATATTGCCTGAAAGAGATACTATTTCTAAATTCTCATCCAAATTAATTTCTTCATACTTCATTTTTTCTTGGTTGTACCACGCAAGTTTTGCATTTTTCAAAGCACCAATCCCAAAAATCCAACAAGAAGTATAGTTTTTTTCTTTAACACAAGAAACCAATGCTTCCAAAAGGTCTGAGCCTTCTTCCAGTGATGTCATCTTCATGAATCAACAACCTTGTTTAAAAAAGTTACAAAGTCTTTTGGAAGATTCAACTCTCTAACTCTTATCCAGCAAGGAAAACCTTCCAAATTCCATCTAACAGCATCTTTTTTTGTCAAAATAACTCCACCATGAACTCTTGCTTTTTTTACAACAAAATTCTTCCATTTTTTTGAAATTGCATGATCTGGAATCCCTAAATCAAAACAATCAATTCCTTCTTTTCTTAGTTCATCTTCAAGAATTTTTGAGTTTCCTATACCTGCAGCTAAAGGAAGTCTTTCAGGAGGAGGAGAAGTTGATTCCCAAGAACTGTTTAACCAACTGCTTTTCTCCAATATAACTTCAAATTTTCTAATTGAAGGAGCCCACCTATTTGCTTCTGAATAATCTGAATTCGGCATTGCGATTAGGCAATCAGCTCTACAGTAAGAACTCCCCCACTCCCTGAGAAAACCTTTTGGAAACGGAACTGATGGTTTATTCTTCGAAATAACAACAATATTTAAATCGATACAAAGAGAAGCCCATTGATATCCATCCTCTATCAAGATTACATCACATCCATTTTTTGATAAATTTTCACATAATAGATTTTTATTTTTTCCAATAGCAATAATGGCTTCTGGTAATTCCTTATTAACCAATTTAGCTTCATCACCAACCTCCTCAACATCCAAAACCTTTCCAGGAGGAAATATCTTATTGTCCCAAGATCTTCTTCCTCCGTGTCCCAACAAAACAATTCCTAAATTCTTCTTCTTTGATAAAAAGTATTTTGATAAAAGTATAGAAATTGGAGTTTTTCCTGCTCCTCCAGCCTGCACGGAGCCGATACTTATAACTTTTGAAGAAAGCTTCAACGGCCTCGAACCGTGTTTTCTTCTTAAAGTTTCCCTCAAGAAAGAATAAAAAAATTCCAAAATTCCAGTTTTTTTCATTAATCTATAAATGTTATTTTAGACAGGGTTGGTTAACTTTTGTACATTTTACATACTTAAAGATGGAATAAAAAACACTCTAAATACTTGACAGGGGCAGGAAAAAGATATAGACTAGTGGTTGAGATTTGAAGAAAATGGCAATTATTGGCACACAGATTACAATCGACAACAATGGAAGATTTGTTATTCCCTCTGAAAGAAGAAGGATTTTCGAACACTCAAACAATGTTGTTATTGTTCTTGATGACATTGATGAAATAAGAAGAAGGGTGCTCATCTACTCCGGAAAAGATCACTTACTGCACTTAAGTTACCTTCGTGAACTTGCATCAAAAGGCTTTGAATCTAAAACTGGTCAAAAATTAACAAAAGCAGAAAGCCTCAGGATTGTTTCAATGATTGAAGAAAATGCAATAGTTAGAAAAATAGATCCTTCAGGAAGGATTTCTGTACCAGTTGAAATTCTTGGATTAGCAGGCATTCAAGACATCACATACATTGGAGGAGTGCAGAGAATTGCTCTTTACTCTCCTCCGGTTTGGAAACAACTTGTTGAAGAGAGAGAACATTTACTCAAGTCACTCAGCTATGAACAAAGAGTTGAATTGGCTGAAATCCCATTCGAAGGACATGTGGATTAATGAAAATATTTAGAAAAAACAAGGAGGCATTATGAATAACAATAGAAAACCAGGAACCTTAGACTTCTTTTTTGAACTTTTAGTCCCTGTGTTCTTTTTAGTGATACTAACCGGATATTTCATTGTTTCGACATTAGTTGTTTGAAATGATAGATGAAATACCTAAATGGGCTACAACAGTGGTTGTGACAGCCGTTATTGGAAGTGGAATTTTATTTCTGGCAGGATCAATTTTAGAGGCTTTTGTGTAGTTGGATTTAAACAATTTGATTTCTAAAATTGAATGCCTTTACATTGGTGAAGGTGGGAACAATCCAGTTTCAGAAATCAAAGAAGATTCCAGAAAAGTAAAAAAAGGAGATATTTTCATAACGCACGCAGGCATACACATGCACGCGAAAGAATCAGAAAAAAACGGAGCTTCTGCAATAATTACACCTCACTTCATTAGAAATATTTCTAAAAATCAAATTATTGGCGACACAAATAAACTAAAAAAAGAAGTTATTAAAAATTTATATTCTGAAGAATTAAAAGACATAAAAGTTATTGGAATCACTGGAACTGACGGCAAGACAACAACATCCCTTCTAACAAACAGCATACTCAATGAGTGTAGTAAATCTGCATCAATTGGAACCCTTGGAATACATGGTGAAAATATAAACACAAAAACGACCCTAACAACACCGGTATCATCAGACTTAGCAAATTCACTTAGAAAACTAAGGGAAAAGAAATACAAATATGCAGTTGTTGAATGTTCCTCACATGGACTTTTTCAAGACAGAGTCGATCCAATAAGACTTCATGCTGCTGCGATGAATAGAGTTACAAGAGATCATTTAGATTTTCATGGAAACAAAAATTATTACTTTAAAGCAAAATCATTGATATTCTCTAAATTAGATAATTTTTCTCCAGCAATAATAAATTCAAGTTCTCCTTGGTTAGAAAAACTTCAAAAAGAATACCCAGGTCTTCGATGGATAACATGGGGAAAACAACATGGTGATATTGTTGGAAGAATAATTTCAAAAAACATCAATGAATCGATTATTAATCTAAATCTTCCCGATAGAAAAAATATCGAAATAAAAACTAGCCTATTTGGTGATTTCCAAATAGAGAACATACTTGCTGCAACATCTATTTCATACGGATTAGGACTTTCTGAAGAAGACATAGTGTCTGGAATAGAGAATTTGAAAAACATTCCTGGGAGAATGGAAAAAATAAAAACAAAAAACAAAAATGTATTTATTGATTATGCACATACACCAAATGCAATAAAAAATTCTATAAAGACATTGAAAACTATTTGTAAGGGGAAAGTTTTTGCTGTGTTTGGATGTGGAGGAGACAGGGACAAAGGAAAGAGGACACAGATGGCAAGAGCCGGATTAAATGCAGACAAACTTTTCATAACCTCAGACAACCCAAGAACCGAAAATCCAACTTCAATAATAAAAGATATGCTATCTGGAATTGGTGAAAAGGTAAAAGAAATCGAAATTGAAACAAACAGAAAAGAAGCAATAAAAAATGCAATTTTCTCAGCTACAGAAGAAGACTTTGTTTTGATTGCTGGAAAAGGACATGAAGATTATCAGTTAATCGGGGAAAAAGCTCTCCCTCATAATGATTCTCTTTTCGCAAAGGAGGTTTTATCAAGTTGCGTTTAAGTCCACACAAAATCAAAGAAACTTTAAAAACTCCTGACTTTGGAAAAGTCCCAGAAAAAAAACTTTATATAACAAATGATTCAAGAAAAGTCAAAAAAAACTCCCTTTTTATTGCAATGACAGGGGAAAAAACAAATGGTGTGAATTTTATTGAAGAAGCAATTCGAAAAGGTGCCAAAGGTATATTGAGTTCAGAAAAATTTGAAAAGAAAGAAGGAATATGGTTTCTAAGATGTAAAAATCCAAAAGCTGCATATGGGAAATTAGCAAATGCCGCAAGAAAGAAATGGAAAGGGAAAGTTGTTGGAATAACAGGATCGATAGGAAAGTCAACAATTAAAGATTTAACTGCTGCTGCATTAGGAAATCAAAACGAAGTTGCCTCCTCGCCTCATTCTTTTAATAATGAAATTGGACTCCCCTACTCTATCCTGAATGCGAAAGGAGATGAAAAATATATGGTTTTGGAAATGGGTGCAAAAAACCCTGGAGATATCAAATACTTAAGAGAAATTGCTGAGCCGGATTGTGCAGTGTATTCTCCAATATGTCTAAGTCATGGAGAACATCTTGGAGGAATTGAAGGTGTTATAAGAGAAAAAGGATCACTGGTTGCTGGATGGGGAAAAAATAAAACTGTAATAATTTCCTCAAACAACCATGAGCATAAAAGAATATCAAACCTTTCTTCAGGAGCAAAAATAATCAAATGGGGATCAGAAGAAAACATACAAGCAAAAAATATAAACCTAAACAAATCTGGAATGCCCTCATTTGAAATTATTCATGACAAGAACAAATACAGAATTTCATTAAGTCTTCCAGGAATATTTCAAGTTGAAAATTCATTAGCAGCAATATCAACAGCAATGTGTTTTGGAATCGATATAAAAGAAGCAATAAAGAGAGTTGAGAAAGTCCAACCATTGGCACATAGAAAAGAAATTTTTCACCTGGAAGAAGATGGTGTTCTTTTGGATGATTGCTATAACGCAGGATTAACATCAACAATAGAAAGTATAAAGTGGGCAACCTCTATATCTGGAAATCGTCAAAAAATAATAATCCTGGGGGATCTCTTGGAAACAGGTTCAAAAGAAATAGAAATCCATAAAAAAATTGGTCAAGAATTAAATAAAAACAATTATTCAAAAATCATCACGATTGGAAATTTATCAAAATATTCATTAAAAGAATCTCAAATTCAAGGAAAACATTACAAAAATATTGATGAGTTCCTGAGTGAAATAAACCGATACGAATTTAAAGGAAATGTTGTTTTGGTAAAAGGATCAAGAATAATGAATCTTGAAAAAGCTGTAGAGAAAATAAAGGAGACATCACAAACATAAACAATGAAACTATTGAATAAGCACTCAATTTTTTACATCTTGTGCTTTTTCGTAATTTTCAAATTCATTTTTTTCGACAATCCAGCAACAAACCCATTAACAAAAACATCCCTAGGTTTATTCTTTTTTTCAATCTTCTCATTCAAATATCATCTATATCATGCAAAAAAAAGCGGATGGGGGCAAAGTGTAAGGAAAGAAGGATTAAAAACACATCTTCAAAAAGAAGGTACTCCAACAGCAGCAGGCTGGGTTTTCTTTGTTTTTTCAAGCATTGCAATTTATATTTGCAGTTTTCTTTTGGATGAAGCAATGATGTTCATCTGCATTGTCTCAATGTTTCTAATGTTTTGCCTTGGAGCTATCGATGATTACAAAAAAATAAAAGGCAATAAAGAGGGTCTACTGGCAAGATACAGACTTATAGGACAAATTTTTGTTGGCTCTCTTTTAGGGTATCACCTCCTCCCTTGGGATTTATATACCAACATCATTGTTGGTTTTTTATTGTTTGGAATCGCCGTCAACGGCATAAATTTTACCGATGGGTCCGATGGACTCTTGGCGGCGGTAATCCTTGCAACACCAATTGGTTTTTTGCTATTAAATCAATTGAGTGGTTCAAATTATCTTTTTTTATTTCTAGGGCTTTTGATGCTAGCATGGCTTCCTTTCAACAAGTATCCAGCAAAATTATTCATGGGTGAAACAGGGTCTTATTCCATTGGAGCCCTTGTTGGCTTTATCTCAATATACTCAATCAACATCAACCCAGCAATCACTTTCATTCTCCTAGCAATACCAGCATTTCAAATTGGAACTGTTGTTCTTCAAGTTTTCTCCTATAAAAAATTCGGAAAAAGAATTTTTTTAATGGCTCCATTTCACCATCACCTAGAAAAGAAAGGTTGGACAGAAAACAAAATAGCCTATTCTGCTTTTTTCACTCAACTAGCATTAACTGTCTTGGTTTTAATGAAGAGAAATAACCTATGAAAAATCTTATCTATGGAATGGGAGTAAGCGGTGAAGCAACTGCGAAATATCTAAAATCTAGAAAAGATCATTTCGTTGTTTTTGATGACAATAAAAATCATAAGAAATACGAACAATGGAATAAAGATTTTTCTCAAATAAAGAGAGTAATAGTTTCTCCAGGAATACATCCTTCGAATCAAATACTACAAAAAGCAGAAAATTTGAACATTCCGATATGCTGTGATATCGGATTAGCTTCTTATGAAAAAAACCTCCCTAAGATAATTGCCGTAACAGGGACTGCAGGAAAAACAACACTTGTAAGCCTGCTCACAGACATATTAAATTCAAATGGCAAAAAAGCAAAATCACTTGGAAACTATGGCCTTTCTCCATTAGATGTTGTTGACAACAATTATGAATTCTGGGTTGTCGAGGTGTCAAGTTTTCAAGCAAAAAGACTTGGAATTTTAAAACCAGATATTGGTATTTATCTTAATTTTTCGCAAAATCATCTTGACTGGCATCAAACAATTGAAGACTACAAAATTTCAAAAAGCCTTCTTTTCAAGAACCAAAGTTACAAAAATCTGAGAATAGTAAACAAAAACATAGAGAAAAAATATATTCTTGGAAAAGCAAGAGAAAAAATAATTGAGAAAAATGAATTCACAAAAATTAGAAAAGATATACACGAAGAGACACTTTCAGCTATTGGATTATGTATAAAAGAATTAAATCTAGATAAAGAAATTTGTAAAAAAGCAATCTCGGATTTTAAAACACTCATGCATAGATATGAAAAATTAAAGACAAGTGATGGGATTCAATGGATAAATGATTCAAAAGCAACCACCCCATTAGCAACATTAACTGCAATAGAAAGAACTCCCGAAAAATCAATTATTTTGATGGGGGGCAGCAATAAAGATCTTGACTATAAAAAAACACTAAAAGAAATAAAAAAGAAAAAAATGAAATTAATTCCTTTTGGAAACATCTCTTCTTCCCTCTACAGAAAAGCGGACAAACTTAATGTTCAATCTTCAAAACCATATCCGTCTCTTCGAGGAGCAATCAAAAAAGCAAAAACAGATGGTCTTGGAAAAACTGTTTTGCTTTCCCCAGGAACATCAAGTTTTGATGAATTTAAAAACTATGAAGAAAGAGGAATTTATTTTATAAAGGAAATCAAAGGAGGTCATTATGGATAATCAAAAAAATATACACTTTATAGCAATGGGAGGTAGCGGGATGGAGCCTTTAGCAAGATGGTGTTCAGAGAAAGGATATAAAGTCTCTGGTTCAGATATTTCAGAAAAATCTGTTGAAAGGCTGAACGATCTTGGCTTCAATTGCAAACTAAACCACTCAAAAGGAAATATACCTAAGAATTGTGATTTAGTTGTTTATTCGAATGCTGTACCAGAAGACAATATAGAACTTATTGAAGCAAGAGAAAGAAAAATTCCTGACCTCCATAGACCTGTTTTCCTGGCAAACCAATTCAACAAAGCAAAAAATAGAGTTGCAATAACTGGCACTCATGGAAAAACGACCACAACATCGCTTGTGTCTTGGATGATTTATAAATCTGGAAGAGACCCAAATGTCATTGTTGGGGGACAGATGCTTAATTGGGATTCTGGCTATAAAGTTGGTGATAGAGATTATTTTGTTGTAGAAGCTGATGAAAGCAATATGGAATTTGTAAACCTTGACCCAACAACCCTTGTTGTCAATAATTTAGATTGTGATCATATGGACACATATAAAACAATGGCAAATTTAGAAAAATACATTACAAATTACTTAGTAAGCCGTGATGAAAAGTGTAATTTCATAATTCCAAGAGAAAAAGGACTTGGTGTTTCGAAAATACTTGAAAATAATTCAATTAGACCTGGAAGCATGATAACTACAGCACTCTTAGAAGAGGATAAAGAAATTGGTTTTGGGAATATGTCTGACAGAGCTTTAATTGAAGGAAAAATCCTTCAGGAAGGTGAAAAAGGCATGCTTATGAGGGTTCTTTATTACGGATTGCCTTTAGGTGATTTTTTCTTGCCATTGTCTGGAAAACACAATGCTAGGAATGTACTATCTGCAATTGGGGCCTGTCTAAGTTTAGGCATGGATGAAAAAGAAATTTATGAAGGTTTAAGGTCTTTCAAAGGAGTAGGAAGAAGGATGGAAAAGATTGGAGACACTCTTATGGGTCAAATATTTTCTGATTATGCTCATCATCCAACTGCACTTAGAGAAACACTGAAAAGCATAGAAAAAAAATACAAAAACAAGAAAGTTGCAATAGTTTTTGAACCTCACAGATATACAAGACTGGAAAAAAATCACAAAGAATTTTCAGAAGTATTGAACTCATTTAGATTTAATTTGAAACTGATACTTCCAGTATATCCAGCTGGGGAAAAAGAAATCAAAGGAATAAACAGTAATCTTCTATACAAACAAACAGAAAAAACGAAACTGACAAATAAAGAAGAATTGATAAAAGACCTAACTGAAAAAGAAAATGATGTTGTTGTATTTTTAGGAGCTGGCAATGTACATAAAATTGCAAAAGAAACTTTCAATTATTCTCAAATAAACTGATGTTAAAAAAATATGAAAATTTCAATGGAGGAAACCTAAGTACTTTTAGGATTGGGGGAAATGTAAAAAAATTATTTATTGCTGGAAATATAGAAGAATTAAAAGAAGCAATCAAAATACTTAAGAATGAAAAGAATTGGTATCTCCTTGGTGGAGGAAGTAATATTTTAATTTCAGACGATGGTGTGGATGGAATAATTAAATTAAATGGAAACTTTTCAAAAATAAAAGATGAAAAAGAGTTTTTAATATGTGGATCTGGAACTTTTGGATCATCTGCAATTAAATATGCAGAAAAAAAATCATTGTCTGGATTAGAGCCATTCTCAGGTTTACCAGGAACGATAGGTGGTTGGATTGCAACAAATTGTGGACCTAAAGAAATGGATATACTAGACATTCTTGAATCAGTTGATGTCATGGATAAACAAACATACAAAATCCAAAATCTAACAAAAAACGACTTTAAATACAGTTATAGATATTGTTCTCTCAAAGAGAATAACGTAATTCTCTCCGCCAAACTCAAACTAAAAAAAAAGAAAAAAGAAACAATAGTACGAGAAAATAAAAAATATATGAAATACAGACTTTCAACACAGCCAAAAGGGAGTTCTGTAGGATGCATTTTCAAAAACCCTCCAAATAAATCTGCTGGCAAAATAATTGACTCTTGTGGATTGAAAGGATTCAAAGTAAAGAATTTGAAGATTTCAAACAAACATGGTAACTTCATTATCAATGAAGGTGGAGCCAAAGCAAAAGAGGTTTTTGAAATGATAAAAATAATTAAAAATAATGTTTTTGAAAAAACAGGAATAAATTTAACTCCAGAAGTAGAAAAAATAGGTAAATTCAAATATGAGTGAAAATCTTTTTGGAGATGAAAAATCGAATAATCCTGATATCAAAGTCAGGATTGTTGCATTGGGGGGAGCGGGCTGCCAAATACTGAAACGAATCAACAGCAGATTGCCGAAAAACATTATGAAAGATGCAATAGACACCTCTTTGTCTAGTTTAAAAAATCTCTCCGAAGATATTGTCAAATACGAAATAGCAACAGAAAGATACGGAGGCAAAGGAACCGATTGTGACTATTATGGATTGAAAGAATATCTCATTGAAGACAAAATGGAAAGTCAACAAATTGAAAATGGAGAAAAAACAGATCTTATTATTTTTGTATCTTGTTTGGGATACGGAAGCGGATCAGCACTATTGCCATGGGTTTTAACTCAACTAAAAGACTGTGTTGATCAACTAGGAAGAAAAACAATAAAAATAGGTTTTTTTATACAGCCCGCGATTATAGCAAATCCAGATTCATTAGAGATAATTGGCGATTCTTTAAAGAGCTCAAAAGAAGATCTAGATTCATACTTAATAGTTTCAAATGATAATCTTTTTTCTAACTTTAAAGGAACTTTAGAAGATGCATTTCATAAAGCAGACTCTCCATTACTTGAAATAATAAATTTAATTATTGAAAATAATTACAACACTATAAATTTAGACAAAGCAAACATACTAGAATTTTTCAGAAATGCTGGACAAATACATTTTGGACAAGGAAAATCGAAAGAACAAAATGAAATTCATAGAGTTGTAGAAGATTCCTTTCAAGACACATTCTTGAGACCTTTGCCAATAAATAATCCACCCCATCGAGCACTATGTTGGATTAATGGCCCTCCAATTAGTGCTTCTAAGCATCAAGAAATACTAGAAAATATTTCTTCAAGACTATCCCCTTCTGTAGACGGAAAACAAGGAAAAGTCAATATTTCCATAAACACGATTAATCAAAGAATGCTGGAAGTTTATCTGATGTTAAGCAGCAAGCAAAATAAAAACTTTTAGTATGAATTTTCCTGAGAATATAAAAATTGTTGCAGCTATTAAAAACAGAAACGAAAATGATTTAAAAAAAATATATTCTTCTGGAATAACGAATTTTGGAGAAAACAGACTTCAGGAACATTTAAGCAGAAAAGATATTTTAAAAAATAAAAAAATTTCTTGGCATTTTATAGGAAGGTTACAAACGAATAAATTGAAAGAAATATCTAAAAAATTTCACTTTATACACTCGATTTCAAGAATGAAAGAAATAAGAACGATATATAAATCTGGCCCACCATACCCGATATGTTTAATACAAATTAACCTAGGAGATGAATCAAAATCTGGAATAGAAGCAAGAAAATTAACTTTATTGTTGAAAAAAGCGAAAAAAGAAACTCCGGAAATTCCTTTAAGAGGATTGATGACAATGCCACCATACACAAAAAAACCAGAAAAAAACAGATTATGGTTTAGAGAAGTAAAAAAACTAGGAGAAAAAAACTTCAAAAACCCTCTTCTCTCTATGGGAACAACACAAGATTGGGAAATTGCTTTTTCTGAAGGATCAAATATATTAAGGATAGGGAGAGCTCTTTTTGAATAATACCTGGATTGAACATTTGATATTAGGGTTAATACAAGGAATAACTGAATTTCTTCCAATCTCATCAACTGGGCATCTAGTCTTAATAAGAGACTTTTTTGGAATCAATCCAGAAAGCAATTCAGCAATTTTGACAATTTTACATCTTGGAACTCTATGTAGTCTCTTGGTGGTCAATGGAAAAGATTTAAAACAAATGATTTTTTCAAAACATCCTTTTAGGAATATTGAATTTCATGCCCTTTTTATAACCACTTTAGCTACGGTTGTTTTTTATTTGTCTTTTGAAAATTTATTTGAATCCAGTTTTAAAGATGCTGGAAGTGTTGCAATTGGACTTGTTTTTACAGCATTCATTCTTGTATATGCTGAATTAAGAAGATCAAAATCTTTCAAGAATTTAAGACACACCACCTTTCTTGATTGGATTTCAATTGGACTCCTTCAAGCAATTGCAATAATACCAGGAGTAAGTCGATCAGGAGCAACAATAGCAGGAGGTTTGCTAATTGGAATGAACAGATACGAATCAGTCAAATTCTCATTCATTCTTTCAATACCGGTAATAATAGGAGCAAGTTTACTAAAACTAGAAAATATAAGTTCATACATATCTTCAAATCCAGGACCATCAATTGCAGGATTTTTTCTATCATTAATCTCAGGAATATGGGCAATGAAATTTATGTTGAAATATGTAAAAAATAATAAACTAGAGCCATTTGCAATTTACTGTCTTGTCCTCGGCTTTGTTTCTGTAATAATCATCAAGCCATGAAAAATATCAAATTAAATTTTGAAGTTGTTTTAGTTTTTTTTATACTTTTTCATACACTTGCAACAACAACTCAGATTTTCGACCCCCTTGCTGAAAGTTATAGAATTCTTTTTGAAAATTTATGGGGTAAAAATTCTTGGATATACCCTGTCATTTTGTATCATCCAATCTCAACAGCTTTTCAAAACAATAAAAAAGCAAGGCTTTTATTCATTCCTTGGATTTTTTTATTTTCAGAAAAATATGGCCTAGGTGGAATTTGGGGAAAAAACATTTATAACTTTTTTGAAAAAACAGTTGACAATGAAGGAATTTTTGTTTTGAACATCTTCGCATTCGTTTCGATAGGAATCATTTATTTCAAGTTGGACAAACATATAAAAAATATATTCAGAAATGTTGGAAAAGAAAGTTTCGATAAAAATTTTAATTCAGGTGATTTTGAAAAAGATCTAAAATCTCTAAAAAAATCAAATGCTACAACTGGAGATTTGATTAAAAAAGATGCTAGAAAAAAAACTGTTAAAAAAATAATTAAAACATTAAAAAAGAAAGAAGTTTCCGAAAAGAAGGAGTCTAAAAAAGAAAAAGGTTACAGCATACCACTTACTCTTTTGAAAAAACCTGAACCCATAATAGAAATGCCTACAAAAGAAATACAGAGCATGGCTGAAACAATAATCAAAACTCTCAAAGATTGTGCCGGTGCAGAAGCTATATATGAAAGTTGCTCTCAAGGGAGATCTGTTGTAAGGTTTGAATTCAGAGTTTCTGCTTCCGCAAACTTGCCAAAAATAAGAAATTCTGCAGAAAATATTGCAGTAGCAATAGCAAGTATAGGAAAAGTGAGAATTGAAGCTCCTGTTCTAGGCAAAAGTACTATAGCAGTCGAAATACCTCAAAAAAACAAATCGATTTTGAGGTTGAGTGAAGTTATAGAAAATCAAAAAAAATCAGAAGGTTTAAATTTTGTAATGGGAGCACAAGTTGATGGAAAATTACTAAATGTCGATCTTGCAGCATTACCTCATATGTTAGTTGCAGGAGCAACACAGTCAGGAAAATCAGTTTTTATAAATACCCTTTTATTAAATCTCATATTCAGAAAAAGTCCAAAAGATTTGAAATTAATACTTGCTGATATGAAAAAAGTGGAATTAACACTTTATAAAGATATACCTCATCTTTTAGTGCCTATAGTTTCAACACCTGATCCAGCATTGAATGCATTAGATTGGGCTAGAAAAGAAGTTGATAGAAGATATGAACTTTTAGAAGAATCAAAAACAAAAAACCTAAAAGAATACAATCAAAAATCAAGAGAAAAACTCCCCTATATTGTTATAGTTCTTGAAGAACTTTCTGCACTTTTGATAACTTCTAAAAACAGAGTTATTGAATCTTTGTCGGATCTTTCGGAAAGAGCAAGAGCTGCTGGTGTTCACCTTATTGCAACAATGCAAAGACCTGATTCTAAAAAGCTTGATGGATCAGTAAAAGCAAACCTTCCTGGAAAAGTTAGTTTCAGGCTTGGAACAAGATCAGATTCAATTACTGTTTTTGGTAGAGGAGGAGCTGAAAACCTATTAGGAAGAGGTGATTTATATTTCGACAGTCCAACACATTCTGATTTAATAAGATGTCAAGCACCATTAGTAGAAACTGAAGAAATAGAAGATGTGTTAAGCTACCTAATAAAAAACTATGGAGAAGCAAAATATGATGAATCTGTTGAAGAGGAAGTGATAACCCCGATAGATGAAATAAGTGATGATATTTTGGAAGGACTTTCAAACACTGACCGAAAACTAATATCAGAAATAAGGCAATGGATGAAAGACGAAGATGCAATCAGTGTAAGTCAATTACAAAGAGTTTTTGGGATTGGATACAATAAAGCCTCTAGGATGATGATGATGATGGAACAATTAAATTGGGTACACCAAGATCCAAACACATCAGCAGGTAAAAAAGGATGGGTGGTTGACTTATGAGGGAAAAAATAAAAATCCAAGCAAAAGATCCAGAAAAGAATTTTATTTAAATGAATCCAGAATTATTTTCAATAGGGGATTTCACAATTAGGTGGTATGGAATCTGTATGGCTTCTACGGTTTTCATTGCATGGTGGTGGTCCAACAGGTGGATAGAAAACAACAAAAAAGCTGGCTTGGAAAAAAAAGACTTTGAAGATGGACTTTTTTGGGCTGTTGTATGGGGGATAATCGGAGCAAGGCTTGTTTATGTTTTAACTAATCTATCGAAATACAACAGTTTCTCTGAAAGTCTAGAAATATGGAAAGGAGGCCTCTCGTTTCATGGAGCGATAGGTTTTGGAATACTGTATTGGTTTTTCTGGACAAAAAAAAGAAAAATGAAACTTACAAGAGTTCTAGATCTCCTAGCATACCCTTCTGCAATTGGAATAATTTTTGGAAGGATTGGGAACTTCATGAATGGGGATGATGCATCGGGAAGGTTAACAAATCTACCCATCGGATACTATTGGCCAGAAAAAGCCTATGGCTTTTCTAGTTTTTGCCCGAATGCTGAAGAAACAATTCTGAATTGCTCAACAGAACTTGTAAGAGGTCCTGTTCATCTTTCTCAGTTTTATGGAATGCTTGTTGGTTTAATTCTCTTTTTAATACTTTGGACTGGAACAAGAACACCAAAACATGAAGGTTGGCTAACAGGGCAATGGTTAATATGGTATTCATTGCTAAGATCAGTGATTGAAGAACCTTTTAGGAATAACCCTATATACTGGCAAATAGCCGAAAATTCGGAAATTGGATTTTCTATACTAACCTTAACTCAAATAGCTTCAATACTGATAATTGGAATAGGTATCCTGGTCTTGAAAATAACAGAAAAAAACAAACCTAGCCCATGGACAGGTTTTAATTATTTTAAAATTAAGGAGCAATTTAAACAAAAATGAAAAAAATATTAATAATCTTGTTTTGTACATTCACCCTTTCTTCTTGTGGTAAAGTTAATAATGCAAATACACTACTTTATCTAGTTAACGAAAGACCTGATGAGGTTGTTATAGTCGACACATCTAATCAGAAAGTTAGTAATAGATTTATGGCTGGAGAAGGCTTGAATGATTTAACACTAGTTCCTCAAAGAGGTCTAGGATTCATAGCCAATCAGCATGGTGGAGTTATATCAGTAGTCGATTTGAATATAGGAACACTAGAAAGCGAAATCCCAACAAAAGGTTTCCCTTTACATCTAACAGCCCCTGTTTCAGGTGAAAAAATATATGCAACTATTGCTGATCCAGAAACATTACAAGCTAATGAAGTAAGTATATTTTCTGTAGACACAGGATTATTAATAGACTCAATACCTGTTGGAAACACTATAAACAATATCGAAATACATCCAAACGAAGAGCTACTTTATGCAACGAGAGCAAACACAGCTATGCTTTTTCTAGTTAACACTAAAGAAAAAACTATAAAAAAGGAAAAAGTTCTTTCAAACTCCCCTGCAGCAATGGCGGTTAGCCCAGACGGAAAACACATTGCACTTGCCCTAACCCAAACCGACACTGTCCAAATATATGACAAAAATGCTGACGAGCTTATTTTTTCTATTCCAGTTGGAGATGCCCCAAGAGCAGTTACATTTTCGAATGATAGCAAATTGGTTTTAGCTGCAGACATGAGAACAAGATTTGTCCACATTGCAGAAACTGAAACTGGGGAGATCATTGGAAAAATAAAATTCGACATGGCACCGACAAATCTTAGAGTTGTAAATAATAAACTTTGGGCAACAGTAAAAGCCCCCTTCATATTTGGAGCAAACCTTCAAACACTAGAGATAACAGATAAAATTCATTTAAATTCTGTTCCTGTAACTTTTGAAGTTCTTGGACCAAATCAACTTCAATCATCTGCTAAAAACACTAGCTTTTCATGGCTTCTTGTAGGATTTATTTTTATCGTTTATTATCTTGTTAAAAAAGGAAAAGAAGAAGATTCCTCAAAAAAAGAGGAAAAATCTTGAAAAAAAATTTATTTTTAATATTTATTTTTCTACTAAACTCCTGTTCAGGATCTCAACCAACAAGTGCAAGAATACCTTCTAGTGCGGCAAGTTCACAAAACAGACCTCCAGTAATAGAGAAGATCGAAACAACACCCCGGTTTGTCTCTTTTATGGGAGAAGCCATCACAAGGGCAATAGCTTCTGACCCTGATTTTGATAGATTAAATTTTTCATGGGAGATTAAAGGAGGAAAAATTCTAGAAGGGAAAAACACCCCTTTAATAAAATGGAAGGCTGACGAAGGTTCAGAAAAAATCAATATAAAAGTAACAGTAAAAGACTCAGATGGATACAAAGAAGAAAATTCGGAAATAGAACTAACAAATAAAAAAATATCTCTAATTCACGAAAAACCAGAAGAAGAAAAATCTGGTGAAAAATATAAAGTTTTTTTAAAAATGACAAATGTTGAATCATTTAGCCTAACGAGCATTCAACTCAACTATCCTTCTGAAAAAATAATTTTGAAAAGCATAACCTTCAACGGAATCGAAAAAAATAGTCACAAAAACTGGTATGCAATCACAGAAAATTCACCACTTGGAAAAATAACGATTATTTTATTTCCAAATAAAAATATTGAAAAAAATGGAGGGAAAATAGCTACTCTAGATTTTATCTTAAGAGATGATTTGTATCCAGAAATAGAAGAATTTTATTTTAAAAATAATGTAAAAGAAAATGGTACATGGAATGCGAAAAAAGAAGAAATTCCTGTCGCATTAACAACTTCGGGAAAAAAATAAATTTCTAAAATAAGTATCCATCAATATGTCTAGAAATATTTTTATACGTGGTGCAAAAATCCATAATCTAAAAAACATAAATGTTGAAATTCCAGGAAATAAACTTACTGTTATCTCTGGATTAAGTGGATCCGGAAAATCCTCTTTAGCCTTTGATACACTTTATTCAGAAGGAAGAAGGCTTTATCTAGACAGCCTTTCTACATATGCAAGACAATTCTTAGGTGACATAAAAAAAGCAAATGTGGACAGCATAGAGGGAATTTCTCCAGCGATAGCAATAAATCAAGCCCCGCTTTCAAAAAATCCTAGATCAACAGTTGGAACAGCAACTGAACTACTAGATTTCTTGAGACTGCTTTACGGAAGAGTGGGAATTCCTTATTGTCCGGACTCAAACAAAAAAGCAATTTCTCAAAATCCTGAATCGATAATAAAAAAATTACTGAATTATAAAAAAGGTAAAAAATATATTATCTATGCCCCTTTGGAAAGAAGTAAAAAAGGAGAATTCAAAAATCTAATAACAGCACTTAGAACTGAAGGCTATTCAAGATTAAGAATTAATAAATCTATATACAGCCTAGATGAAAAAATCATTTTAGATAAAAACAAAAAACATGATATTGATTTAGTTATAGATAGATTGATTGCTGGTGGAGATCCAAAGCGTATATCAAGATCTGTAAAAATAGCACTAAAAAAAGGCAAAGGGCAAATAATCATAGAAGATCAAAAAACAAAAAAAGAAGAAATTTATAGTGAATTATTCATATCTCCAAAAACAGGAAAAACAATACCAAATCTCAATCCAAGATTTTTTTCATTTAACTCTCCTGAAGGAGCTTGCAAAAAATGCAAAGGTATAGGGATAATTGAACAAGTTGACATAGATGCATTAATAGATTGGAAAAAAAGTTTAATACAGGGTGGAATAAAACCATTAAAAGAAAGATTGCTTGACAGATGGCACCAAGCTTCTGCAAGAGGAATAATTGAATCTTTTGAGGAAGACCCCTCAAAACCTCTTAAAGATTTGAAAAAAAAAGTTCTAGACATAATTATTTATGGATCCAGAGAAGAAAAAATCTCATACATAATGAGATCGAGAAGAGGGAAAAAATATCATTTTAACCATGTTGTAAAAGGAATTTCTGCAGCACTTTGGAAAAAAATGTCTAACACAAAAAGCCCAAGCATAAAAAAAAGAGTACAAAAATATA
>CAYFJE010000013.1:0-18246 GCA_964343345.1 uncultured bacterium | reverse complement strand
AAGAGAAGCCGAAGGAAGAGAAGCCGAAGGAAGAGAAGCCGAAGGAAGAGAAGCCGAAGGAAGAGAAGCCGAAGGAAGAGAAGCCTGCTTCAAAAAAGGAGGATTAGAAAATGCCAAGAATTACACATCCGTTAAGAGAGTTAAAGAAAAAGAAAGAAAGGGAAAAGAAAAAATCCCTCAAAACCTACAAGAAAAAAAGTTACTTTAAACTAAATGACTCTCTAGATTACAAAAATTTATCAAGCCTGAAACCTTTTCTTAATCAAAAATGGTCGATAAAACCAAGAAAACAAACAAGACTTTCTAGAAGAGACCATGCGTTGGTTGTAAAAACCATTAAACGTGCTCGTGAAATGGCAATTATTCCTTACTACCAGCACCATGATGAATATGGCCTAAATGTGGGGTACAGAAGATGAAGGTTATACTTTTAGAACAGGTACAAGGAGTTGGAGATACTGGAGAATTAAAAAATGTTTCTGATGGATTTGCGCTTAATTATCTTTTTCCAAAAAACCTAGCAACAAGAGCAACTGATGAAAAAATTAATGAATTAAAAACATTGGCTGAAAAACTTGTAAAAAAAGAAAAAGAAAAACAAGAAAAGATTAAAGAACTTGCAAAAAAGATGAAAAAAATCAAGACTGTAAAAATAGAAGCAAAATCTGGACCAAAAGGAAAACTTTTTGGATCTATCAATAAAAAATCAATTTGTGAAGCAATTTTGAAATCAAAAAAAATAGATCTATCAAAACAATATGTCTCAATGAATGAGGAAATCAAAAGTCTTGGGAAATACAAAGTTCAAATCAGCATTCCAGAAGAAAAAGAATTTGAAATATCGGTAGAAGTTGTTGAAACAGGATAGAAAAAATTCGATTCTTTATGATGAATTAGCTGAAAAATACATCCTTTCAACTTACATATCAGGAAAAAGGCTTTTTGTTGAAGACTCAGGCCTTATTCCAAAAACTGAATGGTTTTTTGAAACTGCTCATAAAGAGATATTTAAATCTATAGAGGCTCTTGAAACAAAAGGGATTGAAGTTGATATCCTTTCAGTGACAAAAAACCTTAGAGAAAGAAAAAAACTAAATCAAATCGGAGGAGATGGTTATCTTTTAACAATCCTTGAAGATTCTCCAATACAAAGCCGTGTTGAAAATGCTTTAAAAACACTTAGAGATTTTTATTTAAGAAGAGAGGTCATGAAAATAGCGAAAGAGACAACACAACATGCACTTGATGAAGCAAAAACAATTTCAGAAGTTTTTAACGACTTTACAGAAAAAGTGATCAATACTGAAAGCATAAGGTTTCCAACAACAATAATCGATCTTCAAGATAACCTAGATGATGTTGTTGGAAAAGTTTACGAACCGAAGGAGAAAGAAAGAATCGTTTGCGATTACGATAATTTAAATAAAATCTTAGGAGGTTTCAGGAGAAACAACCTGATAATACTAGCTTCAAGACCTGGAGAAGGAAAAACAACACTTGCTCTTAATATTGCTTTTCAAGTTGCATGCTCATCTCTACTGCCAACGGTTTTCTTTTCTCTTGAAATGGACCGTTTCCAACTGCTAAAAAGACTTTTGGCAAGTGAAGGAACAACAACAGGAACATCTTTTGATTTTAAAAAAGAGGATCCTAATTGGGACCAAATTCACCAAAAATCAATAGAAGCGTATCCGATCAATACAGCTGGTGAATTAACACTTCATGCAATAGAAGAAGCTGAAGAAGATTTTCCAGAAAAAAGAACCATATTCAACACAAAAGAATTACGTGAAAAAGAAAGAGAAAGAATTGCAACATTGATAACACACAACAGATTTAGTGATGTAGATCATAAATTACATGTTTCTGACAAGCCTAGTATGACTGTTTCAGATATGAAAATTCAATGTAGAAGATTAGCCAGAGAAAAAGGACCTTTGGGAATGGTTGTGATTGACTACCTTCAACTTTTAAGAAGCGGTCAAAAATACTTCAATAGATATGACGAAATTACATCAATATCACGATCCTTAAAAATACTTGCAAAGGATTTAAATTGTCCAGTAATAGCTATTTCTCAATTGTCTCGAGGAATTGATTCAAGACCTGGTACAAAAGTGCCATTAAAAAGTGGTGGAGATTATGAAATAGATCCAAGACCAAGACTTTCAGATTTAAGAGAATCAGGATCAATTGAACAAGATGCAGATAGTGTTGTTTTTATTTATGACCAATATAGAAATCGAAGTAAAAAAGAAAAAGAAAATGCACAAAAAAGACATAGCTTAAACAAGGGAGAATGGCCAATATCTCTAAACATAGAAAAAAATAGACATGGCAGAACTGGAAAAATTGAAATGATCTTCACAAAAGCATCTCAACACATGCGTGAAAAAGACTGGTCAGAAGAAAGAATCTAAATGAAAATAGGAATCATAGGAAGCGGAGGAAGAGAACACACTCTTGCATGGGCTTTTGAAAGATTTGGGCACGAAGTTTTAGTTTCTCCTGGAAATGGAGGAACTTCTCACTTAGAAAAATTTGAAAAAGTTGGAAAATCTTTTGACCTTGTTGTGATTGGTCCAGAACAACCTCTTGTAAAAGGTCTTGGAGACGAGATCAGGAAAAAAGGAATACCTGTATTTGGACCAAATAAAGATGGTGCTTTGCTTGAAGGAAGCAAATCCTTTGCTAGAGATTTTTGTAAAAGAAACAAAGTGAGATCCCCTGAAAATATAACTTTTGACAATTTGAATGCAGCTATCCATCATATTGAAAAAACGACAGGCCCATGGTTTATAAAAGCTGATGGACTAGCAGGCGGAAAAGGAGCTTTCCCTGCAAAAAATCAAAAAATTGCAAAAAAAATCCTGATTGATCTAATGGAAAATCAATCACTTGGAGAAGCAGGAAAAACAGTCGTCATTGAAGATTGGATGGTTGGTCCAGAACTTTCAGTTCATGTTTTAATTAATAACAACTCAGAACCAAAAATTCTTCCTTTTTCAAGAGACCACAAAAGACGTTTTGACAAGGATAAAGGCCCTAATACAGGTGGAATGGGAGCATATGCTCCTGTTGAAGATCTAGGAAATCCTCAGAACAATCTTCTTTTAGATCTAGTAAAACCCTTGATAAAAAATTCGATAAAAGGTCTAGAAAAAGAAAATATCGACTATCGTGGAGTTCTTTATCTTGGAATGATGCTAACCAAAGAAGGTCCTAAATTGCTTGAATACAATGTGAGATTTGGAGATCCCGAAACACAGGTCTTAATTCCATTGATAAAAGGAGATCCAGCTGAAATATTTTTAGGAATTTCAAATAATCAAGAAATTAGAAAAAAAGAGATTAACGATGTCTCAAAATCTGCATTAACAGTTGTCTTGGCAGCAGATGGATATCCAGAAAAAACTGAAAAAAACATCAAACTTGCCAATGTAAAAAAACCAGGAAACCCAAACACAGGAGAAACTTTAATTTTTCATGCTGGAACAAAAAAAGAAAATGGAAAACTTTTATCAACTGGAGGGAGAATTCTAAATGTAACAGGGATAGGTAAAAACCTAACCGAAGCCAAGAATGTGGCTTATAAAAAAATACAACAAATTCAAGCAAAACAAACATCTTTCAGGAAAGATATTGGAATAAATATCTAAATGATTTATTTCATTCTCGGAAACCACTGGCTAATAACGAAAAAAAAACAAGAATTAAGAAATTTAAAGAAAGTTAAAAAATCAGATATTAAAAACCTAGAGGCTAAAGGACTTTTTTCAGACTCTTTCTCAAATATAACAACTCTCTTGAATCAATCTTCAATGTTTGGAGAAGGTTCTTGGGTTGAGACAAACGACTTAACAGAACTAATAAAAGGACTTGATGAGAAAAAAAACATATTATGTCAAGAAAAATTCAAACTACTTTATGAAAATAAAACTGAAGGAAATTGGATAATATCAGAAGAAAAAAAAGATTACGAAAACAATAAAAAAATAAAAAACAAGATAGAAAGTTTCATAAAGGATATAAAAAACAAAAAGAATATTCAAATTTTTTTCGAACTACTGCCAAAAAATTTTAAAAATTCTCCAGATTTAGAAAAATACATATTAAACATGTTGACTGTAGCAAATTACAAATTCTCAAAAAACATCGCAAGAAAAATATTAAATCAAGTTGGCTTTAACCTTGCTGCAATAGACCAGAGCATAGAAACATTAAAAATGTTAGGACATGAAAAAAAAGAGATTGATGAAGAGATGATTCCATATCTGCCTAAAAATTCTCAATCCACAGTTTTTAAAATTGTTGATTTTTTAGTAGAAAAAAAAACAATCGAAGCAAAAAATCTTGCTTTAGATCTTAAAAGAAATGGAGAGGATCCTTTTTCTGTTTTGGGTTGGATGACACAGGAATGGAAAAGATTAGCATTAGCTAAAAATGGAAATAATGACATTCTAAAAAAAGACTTGGGTCCAACAATGCTTTGGAAATCAACAAAACTTGCCTCAAAAGCAAAAAGCATACCAGAAAAAAAAATCTCAAAAGGTTTTCGCCTTTTGTCAAAGGCTGACCTTGATTTAAAAAGTTCAGATGTTGATCCTTGGATAATTATTGATTCTTTAATCTACAATTTATAAATATTATGTATTCAATCAAAAACTTAAAAGAAAAAAAAGATGGGGAAAAAATCTCAATTCTTCTATGGGTTCAAACCTTAAGAAATATGGGAAAAATATCATTTATATCAGCAAGAGACGGCACAGGTCAAATTCAAGTAGTTGTAACAAAAGAAACAAAATCCTCAGATTCTTTTGAAAACATATCAATAGAATCTGCAATTCATGTAGAAGGATTGTTGAAAAAAGACTCTCGATCTAAATACGGAATGGAAATCAAAGCTGAAAAAATAAAAATAATTAATGAAAGTTCCAATGAGTATCCAATACAACCAAAAGAACATTCTGTTGGATTTTTGCTAGAGAATAGACATCTTTGGATAAGAACTCCCAAACAGGCTGCTGTCCTAAGGATAAGATCAACAATCGAAATTGAAGCACAGAATTGGCTAGACTCTCAAGGCTATTATCGTGTTGATTCACCGATACTCACACCAAATGCATGTGAAGGCACAACAACACTATTTAATCTTGAATATTTTGAAGAAGAGGCATATTTGTCACAAAGCGGTCAACTTTATAATGAAGCAACAGCATTGGCATTAGGAAAAGTTTATTGCTTTGGACCAACCTTTAGAGCAGAAAAAAGCAAAACAAGAAAACACCTAACGGAATTTTGGATGCTTGAGCCAGAGGCAGTTGGTATCGGACTTGATGAATTGTTGAAATTGCAAGAAAATCTTTTTTCATCTTTAGTCAATAAAGTTCTAGAAAAAAATGCAGATGAACTAAAAATACTTGAAAGAGACATCTCGAAACTTCAAAAAATCAAAACACCTTTTCCAAGAGTTCATTATGTTGAAGCTTTAAAAATTCTTGAAAAATTGAATTTTAAAGTAAACTTTGGCTCTGATTTTGGAGCCGAACATGAAGAAGCACTTGCAGAGCATGTTGGTCATCCATTTTTCATAACAAACTTTCCATCAGAATGTAAAGCTTTTTATATGGCAATAGATCCTGAAGATGAAAGATTAACATTGTCTGTAGACCTTGTAGCTCCAGAAGGTGGTGGAGAAATTACTGGTGGTGCGGTGAGAATAGCTGATCCATCCTTGTTGATAGAAAAAATAAAGGAAGAAGGTCTTGATCCTGAAGTTTTTTCTTGGTACCATGATTTGAGAAAATATGGAGGAGTTCAAACAGCGGGATTCGGAATGGGCCTTGAAAGAATGGTTAGATGGGTAACAGGAATACATCATGTTAGAGCAACTATTCCATTTCCAAGAACAATAGACAGGATTTCACCTTAACTATGGTTCTTGTAAACAAAAAATCAAGAGATGACTTGAAGGAAAGGTTGAAAAATGAAAAATTCAAGAGAATAACTTGTTCATTTTATAAATATAAAAAAACAACGAACCTAAAAACACTTAGAGATGAAATCTTTTTAAAATTTTCAAATTTAAAGATACTTGGAAGAATATACATTGCAAAAGAAGGCATTAATGCACAAATAAGCATCCCTGAATTCAATTTAGAAAAATTCGAGGAATTAACTAAGAAGATTGAAATCCTAAAAAACACCTTTTTAAACAAAGCGATTCAGGATGGAGATTCTTTTTTCAAATTAACTGTAAAAATAAAAAATGAAATTGTTGCTTATGGAATCAAAGAAAAAGAATACAACATCAAAAAGGTTGGAAAACATCTAAACCCTCAAGAATTCAACGAGAAAGCAAATGAAAAAAAAGCAATTATTGTTGATGTTCGAAATTATTACGAAAGTGAAATTGGAAGATTTGAAAATGCAATTTATCCTGAAGTAAGGAAATCTAACGATATCCTTCCAGAGATAAAAAGAATGCTTAAAGGAAAAGAAGATTTTGAAATACTGATGTACTGTACTGGCGGTATAAGATGCGAAAAAGCAAGTTCTTACTTGATTCAAAATAATTTCAAAAATGTTTATCAATTAGAGAATGGAATTGTCAATTATGCTAACTATGTGAAAAGAAAAAAAATAAAATCAAAATTCATAGGAAAAAATTATGTCTTTGATCATCGTCTAGGAGAAAGAATAACAGGTGACATCCTTAGCACATGCCACCAATGTGAAAAAAATTCTGACAATCACAAAAACTGTAAAAATGATTTGTGTCATATGCTTTTTATTCAATGTAAAAAGTGTTACGAGAAGTACAAAGGATGTTGTTCGAAAGAATGTTTAAATTATTTAAAATCAGAAAACAAAAATGACGAAAAATCAAAAAAAGATTTTGTGAAATACCTCAAAGAAAGAAATAAAGGTTTAGTCAAACCAAAACTAACAGAAATTGAAAAAACTCTTTAAAAAAATGTCAATAATCCAATTCTTAATGGAAGTGATACTCCTCATGCTATTGGTGGGAATCCTGGATATTTTCTTTTGGTAAGCCATGAACAAAAGCATTGATTGCCTTTTCTAAATCCTCATCGTTTATACCTATATGCATGACAGCTCTAAGATGTGTTGAAGAAGCTGGGTGGATTAAAATTCCTTTCCGTTCGAAATAGTCAACTACACTTTCAATATTTCCATAAGAAGAAACATCGATGTAGACCATATTCGTTTCTACAGAATTGACATCAACACCAAAATTACCATTCAACGATTCTGCAAAAATTCTAGCCCTTCTGTGATCTTCTTTTAGCCTTTCGATATTATTGTCTAAAGCAAATATTCCAGCAGCAGCTAACAATCCTGTTTGCCTCATACCTCCTCCAAGCATCTTCCTAAAACGATGAGCTCTGTCAATAAATTCTTTAGATCCACAAAGAAGACTCCCTATCGGACACCCCAAACCTTTAGAAAGACAAAAAGAAACAGAATCAAAACCCTCTGCAATCTTCTTTACATCATCTCCAGATTGGATTGAAGCATTGAAAATTCGAGCACCATCAAGATGGGTTTTCAGTTTTTCAATTTTTGCCAATTTTGTAATTGATTTCAAAAGATTCAAAGGGTAAACAGTACCTCCACCAGCATTTGCAGTATTCTCTACACATATCAACTTTGTTTTTGGATAATGAGACAAACCTCCAGGAGGTCTTATTGAATTTTGAATATCTTCAAAAGACATTATCCCTCTCTCTCCTTTCACCAAACTAACAGACAAACCTGACAATGCAGCATATGAACCTCCTTCATACATGTATATATGAGAACCGCTTTCGAGAATCATTTCATCACCAGGCTCTGTATGTGTTCTTAAGGCAATCTGGTTGGCCATTGTTCCTGATGGAACAAACAAAGAAGATTCTTTTCCTAGCATCTTTGCAGATTTTTCTTGCAATAAAACCGTTAAATGATCATCACCAAAAACATCATCTCCAACTTTTGCATTGGAAATAAAATCTCTCATTTGCCTTGTTGGCTTTGAGACAGTATCAGACCTTAAATCAATTACCAAACTAATCTAAAGGGTTCCAATCAAGACCCATCCCATTCTCAGTTGCTTTTTCTAACACTATGTTTGCAGTTGCCATGTCTTGGATAGCTAAACCTGTTGAATCGAAAAGTGTTAAGGAATTCTTGAAAGAAACATCCTCGTAAGCGACAATTGTTCCAATCTCTCCAGCAACCATCTCTTTAGAGAACCAACCCTCATGACATGGAACATTGATTTCTCCTGAATGACTTGTTTGTGTCCAGTCGTCAACAATTACTTTACATTTTTTGATGAGATTGCTATCAACCTCTTGCTTTCCTTCAGCATCAGCACCTATAGCATTAATATGAGTATGAGGCCTAACAACCATACCTTCCATAACAACAGGTTTTCTAACAGGGGTTGTGGTGATTAAAACATCCACATCACATGCATCTTCAAGAGATGTGACGCTCAAATCTAAACTTGGTGAAACTTCAGATAACCATCTACTCAATGAATCTACAGCTTCTTTGTTTGGATCAAATATTTTTACACTTTGGACATTCATAACCTCAAAATGAGCTTCCATTTGATATTTAGCTTGAACTCCAGCACCAATCAAACCAACTTCAGTTGAAGATTCTTTTGCAAGCCATTTAGAAGCAATTCCTCCAGCTGCGCCTGTTCTTATTGCAGTAAGCAACCCTGCATCCATAACAGCAACAGGAAGCCCCGTATTTGGATCATTCAAAACACATAAAGCCATCACTGTAGGCAATTCTTTAAATCGATTGTCTGGATGAACTGTAACAATTTTCACACCAGCATTCTTTCCTGGTAAATATGCAGGCATCGATCTCAAATCTCCATTCTCTTTATCGAAAATCAAATAAGATTTTGGAGGCATTTGAACTTCACCTCTTCCCCATGACCCAAAAGCATCCTCAACAGCTCTTAAAACATCTTTCATTTTTAAAATATTTTTGACTTCAGTTTGATTTAAAAGTTTTAAATTACTCACAAGTTAACTCCTTTTTCTTAAATTTTTCTTCTAGAACATCAGGGAGAATAACAGATTCTCCATTCCAGCAATGTTCTAAAATAGCTGCAATCAATCTTCCAACAGCCACACCAGTTCCATTAAGCAAACACGGATGAAAATTCTTATTTTTCTCCTTGCAAAAAACACCTGCTCTTCTAGATTGGAAATCGTCACAAATGCTGACTGAAGATATCTCCATCCAATTTCCATCAGAAGGCATTGGTATTTCTATATCATATGTAGCTGAAGAAGAAAAACCCAAATCAGCAGCACCCAACAACCTTCTTCTGTAAGGAATGTTTAAAAGCTCTAAAATCCCTTCTGCTCTTTCCACTAGAAAATCTAATTCTTTTTTTGAATCTTTATTCTTGACAACACTAACCATTTCAACTTTTTCAAATTGATGAACCCTGATTAATCCTTTTGTTTTTATCCCGTAGCTTCCAGCCTCTCTTCTAAAATTATGGGTCCAAGAAACAAGCCTTAAAGGCAAATCATCTACATTTAAATCTTGGTATGCAAGAAAATTTACTAAAGGTACTTCTGAAGTTGGGATAAGCCAATGCCCATCTTCAGTTTTATAAGCTTGATCAGCAAATTTTGGCAACTGTCCGCTTCCAAGCATCGTTTTTTCAGTTACGAGAAAAGGAGGGCTTACCTCAAAAAAACCATTAGATACATGGTGTTCAAGCATAAGGTTCCCTAATTCTCTTGAGAGTTTTGAACCATCTCCTTTCAACAAAGGCCAACCAGATCCAGATATCTTTGAAGCACTTTTGAAATCAAAAATGTTCAATTTTTCTCCTATTTCCCAGTGAAAAGGGGTCTTTTCTTTTTTAGATTTACCCCATTCCTTAACAACTTTTCCTTCTATTCCGTCCGGAATCCATTCAGCTGGGAGATTTGGTATCTTGATTAATTCATCAAAAAGGTCGTTACTATTCTTTTCCATATTCTTCTTGATGGATTTGGTTTTATTGGAAATTTCTTTAACTTCTTTCATCAAAGATTCTTTTTTTTTGTTTGAAGAATTTGCTATTTCTTGTCCGATTTTTCTAGATTCGGATTTCAGATTATCATACTTTAGTTGAAAATCCTTTCTTTTTTGGTTAAGTTCCTCTAAATAATTGAAATCAAAATTCTCACCCCTTCTAGAAAGGCCCTTTGCCAAATCAGGCAAAAAATCCGAAATACCTTTTAAAGAATACATTAGCTTATGAACGCAATCATCTCTCCAACCAAGACCTTTGTTCCTTCCTTCTTCATTTTGCTTATCTTTCCCTCAATGTCAGACTCAACTGAAAAAGTTACCTTGCTTGTTTCAAGCTCCACAACTTCTTGACCTTTTACAACCTCATCCCCTTCTTTGACAAGCCATGAGACCAAAAGGACATCCCCTTCGACTCTTCCCAAGTCAGGCACACAAAATCTATTTGTCAACTTTTAAAATTGGCTACAAATAGTGTTAGCATTTGCAACAAGGTTTATTCCACCATTGTCAACAAACTTACAAACACCTAAAAGATTAGACTGCCAAGAGGCTAGTTGAATTCTAGGGAATGTTGTCCAGAATCTACCACCGCCACCCAAAGCAGGGATCTGACAACCTGGACTAGAACATGCTTGTAAATCTTGGAACGAATGGTTTGTATTTGTTCCATCGATATAAATACCATTTGATATCGAACTTTCAAGGCCTACCTGGAAAATCATTGGACTTGACTCTTGTATCCAAATCATGGATTCTGAAGATTCTCCACCGTATTTCAAAACAGTATTCCATAATCTGCTTATCATGCTACTTCCTGGATTATCAGAGAAGGGAGCTTGTGGGTACCAATCACACATAGGATCACAGTCTTCATCCTCGTCAGCAGTTGTTCCTTCATATGGATTTGTTGGATGACTAGTCCATCCTAAACATGCACCAGTTCCTGCTCCTCTTTGTTCAAGTTGCAAGTCAGGGGTTCCGCCAAAACCTTCTGAATACTGTGTTCCTCCACCAATTGTTCCTCCAATAACAGCAACATCGGTTTCTGCACAAAGTGAATCAACATTTAGCCATGATTCCCAAAAATCGAGAGACCTATTGTAGAAACGAACAGCACCCCAATCACCAGGAGTTGAAGCTTCTTCATACAATCCAAGATTTGAATCTGGGTAATCAATCTTTGTACCCAATAAAGGATCATGTATGCTTGTTATAAAACTGTTATCAGCTACAAACAAACTATGATTATGAAAATCAATTGCACCTTGACTCCAATCAACATTTTCAGGCTCATCCCTTAATTTAACAATTGTTGAATCAATTTGTAAGTAAACAGGTGAGAATTGTGTTCCATCTGCTGGGTTTGAATAACCCTCATAGTTGTCTGAAGGCAATATCAATATGTCGTTTGTAATAACATAAGGAATTGCATTTGTTTGACCGCCACCGCCTGTTTCCCCATTCAAAACACCAAGAAGAACATCTGGCTGAATAGCTCCTGGATAAGTGTTTGTTGTAGCAACTGCTTCAGGATCAGATGTTGCCTGAGCAATATCATCAGTAAATGTATCGCTTATAACCCAACCATAAATCTCAACAGCGTTTCTTATACATGGAACATTTCCATCACCTACACAGGTATTATCACTGTCACTAACGGTTTTGATAAACTGATTGTTATTTTGTCTTCCATTTGGATTTGCAGCAGAATTTCCTACTTCTATATTTACAGGAAGCCTCATTTGGTAAGGACTGTTGTCAGTCAAATTTAAGTTAGAAAGACCAGGCCTTGTTGAATTTATCTTCGTTGAATCAGATCCACTTAAAGTTAAATCTGCCGGATTCATGAAAGATGTCAAAGGTGTTGGAATACCCTCTGGTCTGTCGATATGAACATAAACACCATGTCCAACCTGAGTAAATTCCAAACATGGATTACCAGAAGAAACATTCAATTCAGGACAATCTGTCGGTAAAGGCTCGTCATTTAAGATCAATGCGGAATTGTTTGATATGTTTGAATTAGTAATAGTAGGACTTGCATGCCAAATCAAAATACCACCACCTGTGTTACCTGTAATCGTATTGTTTATAAGGTCTGGAGTAGGTCCGCCTGTAGGAGTTTCAAACATATTCCTCACAACAAGCCCTCTCCAAGTATTGTTCTGCATTGTGCTGTTGTACATTTCTCCTTTGTTTGCAGCAGCAGGAGGACAAGCATCTATTTGATTTACAACAAAATCAACACCATGCCCATCATCCCATCCTTTTCCATAATACCCATTATTGTTCACCTCAATTCCATCAACTAAGAAATCGAGTGTGTTTTCGAACCTTACACCACCCAATCCATTATTTAGAACCTGAAGTGTTCCTGTAAGACCACTTGAAGAAATCACTGGGAAAGGCTGCTCTATATTACATGTACCACTATGTCCAGCTTTTACATATATACCCCAACCTCCATTGTCTTTTGTTATCAACCCTGTTATTGTTGGGTCTTGTGTTCTTTCGATAAAGACACCATCACATTCATCAGTTACTCCTGGCTTCAATGGAGTTCCAATCAATGAGTTAGAACACCTGAGACCATTTCCTTCAATTATTGTTTCATTACCAGCAGACCCAGTAATCTTGAAAGGTGTTTCGGACATATGGATACCTCTACCATAACTATGATGAACATACGACCCTTCTTTAATGTGAAGGTTTATATCCATTAATCCAGCCTGCTTGAAACTGGCTATGCCATGCCCTCCGGAATAAGCAAACTCAGCATCTGAAATCCTAATCTGAGCACCTGGAGCAGATTCTCCTTGGAGTGTAAGGTTTCCAGCTCTTTGTGTTGGGGAGATACCAAAAACATCTGAATTTTCATTCGAACCCCCAAACAAAACTTTGACATTGTTTAAATCAGCATCTATTCTTGTTCTTAATGCAAGAGAACCCCAGAAAGACTTTTCAAAATTAGCATCACCATCATCATCCATCCTTAACCAATTGTCATCATTCTCGTTGGCAAGATCCAAATCTGCAGGATCAGGACCCATGCTCATGAGATCTCTATTTGTATCAACACCCTCTGCTAAAAATGGAGAACTGTTCAACCAAGCTGAATCACAACTGAATGTTAAATCATCAATATTCCCATTACAGTCATCGGAAATACTTGTCCAAACAACCGGATTAGTTAAGGTTCCATCAACCTGCAAATAACCATCAACAATCATACTAACTTCCCGATTATCAACACCGTCTGATTCTCCATAAATGAAGGGATCACCCATTTTGATGACAACCCCTTCTTCAATTCTCATATGAACATCTATATTGTCTACAGCACTACTATCACCAACCCTTATTGGATCAGTGACAACATAAGCCATTGGCCAAATTTCCGTACCTCCATCGCCAACAACAGAAACGGAATTGTTATTCCAAGTTGTATCAAGTCCAACAACCCTATTTCTGAGTTGTCCTCCTCTTATAGCAAAAGCAGGATATTCCTTATTTCCGCTTTCAGGTATTTCATTAACAGCATAAGAATTATCCTGTAAGAATTCGCTACCAATACCCATATCAGAAACTATCGGATAAAAACTATTAAAAGAAAAAACTGAATTCCTTATTGTTGGGAAGGATCCTGTGAAATTCTCATTATCTAAAATAACAATACCATTCTCAGCAGATTCCACAGAAATCAAACCATCAACCAATATTGATTCAGATGCATCAAAAACAATATTTCCTTGATCTAAAACATCACCCTTTGTTGAGCCTCTATTTCCAGCACCAGCAAAAGCAATTGTCATTCCAAAAATTCTTGCACATGGTTCTATATTTGAAACATTCTCAGCTACAGGGTGGTTGAAAGGATAAGAATCAGGACAAATCGAAGAATCTTCATTTGATACAAAATAAACACCTTTCCAATCTCCACGAGAACCTTCCGACAAACCTGAACCATCAGTATCACATGCTCCATTCAAACAAACTTCAGACATATCATCAAAATAACTGGTAAATATTACATCTGCTTCTCCAGGATTCCCACCAATAGCAGGAGGAGTATCACTTGCATCAACATTTGGATTGTTAGCATTGTCGTCAGGGTTACCAGCGGCAGTTAAAGAACCATTTACAGTAATTCCTGAAACCTGATTGTCAAACTTGGCTACCAGACCATAATCAAGAATAAGCTCAGCACCATTTCCTACAGTGATGTGCGAATCTATGAAATAAGGGATAATGTTTCCAATATTCCCAGCATCTACAACATTTCCTCCAGCATTTGAAGTGCCACAATCAGCACTTGTCAAATTTCCAGGATTAGCAAAACACATTGTTGACCATTTGACAGAATCGTTTAACTCTGCAATCTCTCCTTCAGAACAAATACCAGGAGGACATGTCCTATCAAAAGTATGTAAATGAATTGCAGATACAATATTTGAATTTAAACTGCCTGGACCTGGAACAATGTTCTGATCTTGCCCAGCAGAATCACACCCTTCTAGGAAATTGACTCCAGTCCAAGCATCTTCTCGACCACATAAGGATGAAAAATGCGGAATTGACAAAGGAGCTTTTTGGTTTTTGAAGAATCTATTCCTCTTTACAGATTCTCTTACAACATCAGGAACAATAGAACCATCCTCTAATGTTACATTTAATAGAGATGATGCACCTCCTCTATACTGTAAACCATAACCAGAACTATTTTCTATTGTTGAATTTCTAACCCTTGCCAAAGAACCATCAATTTTCACAGAAGAACCCAATCCAGATCCAGCATATCTGACTGAAGCATTGTTAACCAAACTCTTTTTAGAAGTTGAAGTAATTTCAATCCCTCTCCAGGAACCTGGCTGAGCAGAACTGGAAGAACTATCACCATTAGTGTCACCTTCACCAAGAATATCATCTTCACTTATAGCACTAAAGACAACCTCGTCCAACAATCCATCAGGGCCTCCTCCAGGGCCTCCAGTTAAGTCAACCCATCCTTCTTGACTTGAATTTTGGGGAACTTCACAAGTTTCAGAACTCTCGTTCCAAACAGAACCAATACACAAAGTACCAGCTGCAGAAATACCTCCACCTGAAGAATCCAATTTGATTAAAACACCAGGTAAAATTGAAAAAATACCCGCAGTTCCATTTCCATTCAAATCCTCTTCAACAGACATATCTTGATCCACGACATACGGCATTGGTGTTGGAGCATTTACTGTTTGATCTCCAAGATGATCTCCCCTGTCCATAGGTTTCAATACAGCTATTTCATCATCTGTAACCCTTCCTAAAAGCATTCTTATTCCATAAAAAGCATCTGAAGAAGTTGGGGTGAAACAGGAGTTTGAAGTGTCATCCCAATCACAGAATTTATTATCATTAGATTCACATGGATCTCCAACAACCTCTCCAGCAAGATTACTACAGAAATTAGGATCTGCATCATCATTTTGGATATCAGAAATACCTGTATAACTTGGCACTTGCAAAACAGGATAAGTAGTCAAGCTTGTAAATATATTGTTCCTAACAGTTGGATAAACATTTGGTTGTCCAGTAATCGAAATGCCGTAACCACCAGCATCCATTATCTTATTATTCTGGATAACAACACAATCATCTTTTAGGTCTTGCTCTTCATCAGATACAGGATCATTTGGATTATCCCAATCTATAACCTGCATATCTGGATCATCACAATCGATTTCATCACTACCCTCTCTTAAAGAAGTGCTTTGAACTTGAATAACCCCCAGTGAAGGATCAGAACCTCCATATCTCAAAATTGCATTTTCAACATAACCATTTGAACCAATATCAAATTTAACAGAACCCCATTCACCGGGGCTTCCAGTTGATATACCATCTTTATTAGTGTCACATATTGGATGACCCGAACTGTTTACATCCGAACAATCAATTATTCCTCCTCCTGGTATAGAAAAAGTTCCAGCAAAATCATCGCTAAATGAAGTTAGGTATGCAGTATCACCGGCATTATCTCCAACCGCAAGTCTTCCACTAGAGGAAATTCCTGAAGCTGTTGTCAAAAACTTAACAACCGCTCCATCTTCAAGTCTTAAACTTGCTCCAGCTTCAATTGATATTAAACCATCTACAACATATGCTCCAACAACCGCAGGCCATCTAACCTCACCCCAGAAATTAGGACAATTTGTAAACAGGTTTGGACAATCTTGAAGCAATACAGAAAGTGCCTGAGGTATATTTCCTCCCTCTATCTGAATTGAATCCCCGTCCTCGTTTCCACTTAGAACCGGCAAAATTCCAGTTGAATCCAAGTCTTTCAAACCACTAAAAGCTGGATGCATTATCATCCCGAACCCCGTACTATCTTTAATAGTTAAATCACCACTATCGATTGTGGGCTGTGTTATCAATGGGCTTCCGGTAACAATTAATCCAGTACCATTAGAACTTTCTATCTCCAACCCATCAAAAATCAGAGAAGAACCTTCCGTGTCTCCATCATTATTGAGATCAACACCATCTTCAAGCTCTCCAGCAGATTCAATGATCAAACCAGCCTCAACAGCAGGTGTAACTAAATCACTAATGCCTCCACCATATCTAATAACCATATTTTCGATATAGCCACTTGAGCCAGCAGAAAACTTTACCTGACCCCAATCACCAGATTCAGCAGTTGAAGCACTTTGTGGTTGTCCAGGACAATAACCATTATCTACACCCGGAACTCCAGTCCCAACAGTGACTGGTTCAAGAACAACACCATTTGAACCAACAGTGGTCAAATTACCTGTAACATCTATTCCAACTGGAGGAGATCCTGAAGCGCTCATGAATCTCAATCTTAAAGGATTGCCATTAGGGTTGTTCGTAACTGTATCCAGAGTCAAATTACCTTTAACTTCGAAATCATTATTCAAAAAGTATGGAGAATCTTCAATATTCCAATTTATATCTCCAAGAAGGTTTTCTGAAACCAAAGTCCCACAATTTAGTAACTCAAAATCAACTTCATCAGAATCAAAATTAGTTATAGCAGTATTCGCATAAGCTTTAACCCGAGAATTTCCTGCAATAGGATTAAATGAATTGTTTCCCCCTACTTTGATATTAGGAAGATAAGTTGCTTCAGCAACACAAGACCAGCCATCAGCATCATTTCCATTGTTATCACTGCAAGCGACCTGGCCATCTACATAAAAATCAACTGAAGTTACATTAGAAACAGATGTATCTACAACTGCAGAAAAGGTAATACACCTAAATCCATCAGTAACAAAAGTATTACTAGTCGAATCAAACCATCCAATTTCACCATCATCATCAGTTCCCTGAATACAATCAGGTCCAAAACTTGTTAAAACGGGAGCGATAATATCATTATTTTTAGGAGAAGTCACGAGAACCTGTTTATCAGTCCCTCCACTAGCATCATTGTTGATCTGCACCGTTCTAGTATCCTGAGAACTTTTGATACCGTCAGTAACCTGAGCGATTAAATCATAAGTACCGTCAGTACCGGGGTTAACTTCAGTATCCCAATTAGATTGCCACCTTGCAACATTCCAGACATCAACACCATGTTCAACCTCTGAATCAAGAGGATTTTCCAAAACAAGCAAGCCATTAGGAGCATTTGGGTCCAAACACTCTGTATCAGATGGGATATTTGAAAATTTAGTACATTTAACTATGCTTGATCTTGGGTCAGAATCGAGATCCCTAAATTTAACTGTTGAACCTTTTGTAAATTCAGCAATTAAAGCTCCACTTGAACCATCGTGAGTCTGAGTAGAAACAACATTAAAAATAGTAGTTGTTGGACTACAGTCCCAATCTTCGTTCGGATCACATATAACTGTTGACTGATGAGATGTTCCAATTTGCTCTGTTCCAAAATATTCAGAATCAACTGCAAGATTAATGTCAGCACAAGCATTTATACCAAAACATCTCTGACCTTCCAATGTTCCACTCACTGTATATGTTCCAGCCAAAGGGCTTGGTAAACTGTTTATACTTATGTTTATCCCTACTTCAAATTCTCTTTCTAAAGACTCGGTGTTTCCAGAACCTTCACCTACAGCTGTAACTCTTATGTCCACATCCTGAGATAAAAGAGGGGCATGCCAATATATAACTGAATTAGAACTCTGAGGAGTATCTATATAAGAA
>CAYFJE010000012.1:0-20096 GCA_964343345.1 uncultured bacterium | reverse complement strand
AAAAATTATGGATAAGTATAGAAAGGTTTTAAGGACATATAAATTCAATTTTCCTTATGAAGAAAACATGGATTTAAGAAAAGGGGGAAAGGTTCAAGCCATACTGCTTGACTCTTTTGACAGGCCAAAAATAACTTATTACATCTCTTATGAAAAATACAGATCAATAATATCAAGCTGGATTCAACCTAAGGATTGGTCAAATGAAGTTTTTCTTAAAGAGTGATATCAGGCCTTTGTAATCCTCAACTTCATAATCAGGAATTTCGAACTCGTTTCTAGGCTTCATCCTTCTGTAGTGTTCAGATTTGTATCTTACAGTTGTCATTTTCAACTTATTTCCTGGAGAAATATCTGAATCTGGCCTATCTCCAACAACGACAATCTCTCTTGAATCTGCTTCCCACTGATTCATGATTTTCTTAAATTCATCTTCTTTTGAATTTGAAATTTTGACTATTGAAACATAATCGAAATATTTTGATATACCTAATTTTTTTATCTTTTCATTTTGGGTTCTTTCGTCCCCTTTTGTCACAAGTGCAACATTTAAAGAAGAACAAAGATCCAAGAATTTTTCAGCAAGAGGAAAAAGTGTTAATTCTTCTATATCTCTTTTGTAGTATGCATCAAAACCTGCTTCTTCTTGCTCTTCAGAAGGATTCATTTCTTCTCTTAAGGCTTCCTTGAAATTATCTGAAAAATTGCTCGATATTGTTTTTTCTAAGATTCTTATTCTTTCTCTAAAGGTCTCTTCAACAGACATAGGGAAGCCTGCCTTAACCATTGCTTTGGATGCGTCTAGATGGGCATTAAAAACCAAATCTTCAAAAGTATTACATAAAGTGTCATCGAGGTCAATAATTAAAGTTTTTTTCTTCACGGTAATATATGATTTTAGTTGTGATACAGATAAAAGAATTACTCAAAAGGCTTAAAAAAGAATACCCTGACACAAAAACAGAGCTTTATTACAAAAATGAATTTGAATTGTTGGTTTCAGTTGTTCTTTCAGCACAAGCTACAGACAAGCAAATAAACAAAATAACACCTGGTTTATTTAAAGCATTTCCAACTCCAAAACTATTGTCAGAAGCAAAAACTGAAAAAGTCGAAGAACTTATAAGGTCAAGTGGATACTATAGGCAAAAAACAAAATCAATAATAAACCTCTCAAAAATAATAACTGAAAAACATAAGGGAAAAATTCCAATGAGCATGACTGAATTGATAAAACTACCTGGAGTAGGAAGAAAAACCGCAAATGTTCTCTTGGGTCAATATGGCGAAATTTCAGGTGTTGTTGTAGATACTCATGTCGGAAGAATTTCAAGAAGGCTTGGGTTGACAAAAGAAAAAAATGCAGAAAAAGTTGAAATTGATTTAATGAAAGCATTGCCGAAAGAAGAATGGATTGACTATTCAGGAAGACTCATTAGGTTAGGAAGAAACGAATGCGATTCAAGAAACCCTAAATGTTCTGCATGTTTTTTATCAGACCTATGCCCATCAAATGGTATCGCAGCAAAAATCAAATAACTTTAGTTGTATACATCTTCATGAAGTTAATAATTTCTTCAGAACGTTTCATAAACTTGATATCGAAAGATTTAGCACCATCAAGTATTGATTTTGAAGTAAAGTATATTGCATTTATCAGACTCTGATTTTTTGGCTCTGTTAAAAGTTCTTTTTCAAAATTTCTATTTAAAAGAGAAAGATCTCTTAGAGAAACTAATTTTGGCATCCCCTCCGGAATGTCATTGGACTTACCTACAGGAGCTGGTGGAAAAAGAAGCCAACCATCCAGGACTTGACAGCCATTTGAAATTTTTGCACCTCTTTTTCCCGAATTCTCCCAAGTTTTTATTTTGATTTTTTCTAAATCAAAACAAAAGTAAGAATTATCTGGTTGTATAAATTTTATATTTTTACCTTTTTTATTAACCTTCAATCCAGCAAAACATAGTTTTTCAATTTTTTTCTTCAAGATAAACTTATTTTATTAGCATAAAATTCATCTTAATGAAAGACATGGCAAAAAAACTTGCAAATGTTCTCGTAAATTACTCACTTGAAGTTAAACCTCGTTGGGAAGTTGCAATTAATACAACCCCTTTAGCAGAGCCTCTCATAAAAGAACTTTTAAAAGAAGTCCTTAAAGCGAAAGCTTATCCAAAAACAAACATAAGCATAGACTCCTGCACTCCTCTATTCATTGAAAATGCAAACGAAGATCAGCTCAGTCATGTTTTTGAGACCTCTCTCCTAGAGGCTAGAACATTTGATGCAAGAATAGGAATAAATGCAACTACAGACACAAGGCTTTTGTCAAAAGTTGATACAAAAAAAATATCAATGCTCTACAAATCAACAGAAGAAGTGAGAGACATAACCTTAAAAAGGTCTGCTGATGGGGATTTTCATTGGGTTGGGACTCTTTGGCCAACAGAAGCTTTTGCAAAAGAAGCAGGAATGTCTTATGAAGATTTTTGTGAATTTGTCTATAATGCCGGAAACCTTCACCTGGATGATCCGTCTATTTTTTGGAAAGAGTTTGAACTAGAGCAAAATAAACTTGCAGACATCCTTAATAAAGGAAAAATCATGAGGGTTGTTTCTAAAGATACTGACTTAATGATGGAAATTGAAGGAAGAACATGGATACCATGCTCAGGAAAACTTAATTTTCCTGACGGAGAAGTCTTTACTGCTCCTGTAGAAGGCTCTGTAGAAGGAAGAATAAGATACAAGTGGCCAACTGTGTACCAGGGTGTTCTTGTACAAGATATCAATTTAATTTTCAAAAATGGAGAGGTTGTAGATGCCTCAGCAAAAACAGGGGAAGAACACCTGCTGTCCCTTATAAGCTTAGATGAAGGTGCAAAGATTCCCGGTGAAGTTGCAATAGGCACAAATTACTCTATTGATAAACATATTAAAAATATCCTTTTTGATGAAAAAATTGGAGGCACGTTTCATATGGCTCTTGGAAAAGGATACCCAGAAAGTGGCTCAAAAAATAACAGTGCACTTCATTGGGATATGATACTGGACCTTCGTGAAGAAGGGAAAATAATATTGGACAATGAAGTCATCCAAGAAAAAGGAAATTTTACAAATCCAAACATTAATTTTAAAAAAATATTTAAAAAATAATGAAAAACCTTATCAAAGTTCATTAATAAAATATGGAACTCTCTTTCACTTTACCTAAACTAAAGTTGAGGGAGTTTTCTAATGAACCCACCCAGGCATTAGGCCTCCCTCAACTTCGCCAATGAAATATATCAAAAAAAATAGACTTAATGTTTTTCCTATAATTTTTATTATCGTTTTGATATTTTCTGTAAACTTTTTTATAACCAAAAAAACAAACATAAAAAACAATATCCCTGAGGAAGAAACCCTCAAAGAGTCTCTTGTGTATCTTGAAGTAGGAGAATTAAAAGAAGAAGAAGGGAGAGTCCTTTCTGAAGACACAATTTTTGAAGAAGATGAAGAGATTACTACAGAGTTGAATGAAACAGATTTTGATATACATGTTGTGAAATCTGGAGAAAACCTAAGTTCTATAGCTAAAAAATGGGGAGTAACAGTCTTGTCTATATTAGAAATAAATGAAATTGAAGATGCAGATTCGATAAAAATTGGCCAAGAATTAAAAATTCCTCTTAGAGACCAATGGAATTCTGATTATCCTGAAGATGATGGTTTATATAGGGTTAAAAAAGGCGATTCGTTATGGAAGATAGCAAAAGATTTTGACACTACAGTCGACATCCTTTTAGACCTAAATCCGGAACTGGATCCCGCAAAGCTACAGCCTGGACAAATGATTAATGTCCCTAAAAAAACTCAAGAATAATTGCGACTGAATAATTACTAACTCTTTTCAAACTGAGTCAAGATCTCATAAAGAACAGCACTTGCACAAAGACCAACATTTAGACTGTTTGTAATGCCTCTCACCGGTAATTCAACAACAATATCACTTTCTTCAATAAAACAATCGCTTACACCTTTTATCTCATGTCCAAAAACAAGTAAAAGATTGTCTTTTTTCAACTCAACTGGCCATTCTTCTGCTCCTTCAACCTGCTCATAGCAGACAATACGAAAACCTTTTCTTCTTGCCTCTACCATTGCATCAATCTCTTTTTCAAAATATTTCCAAGAAACAGTTTCAACACTTCCTCCGACTCCAGTTTTATTGATTTGATTTGTAGCATGTTCTGTAAAACCTGGATAAGGTGTTATTCCACACATCCATATCTCCTTCACATTCACACAATCGGCCAATCGAAAAATCAGCCCAACATTTCTTGCACTTCTAACATTATCTAACAATATTGTTACTGGGATCTTGTTTTTTTCTCGTTCTTTCTCAGTTGATCTTGAAATGATTAAATCTGAAGTTGATTTTCTTTTTAAATCTTTACCCATCTATCTCAAGCATTCGAACTATGGCCTTTTTAGCCCTGCTCTTCAAAGGCTCCTCCACATCAACTTCGTATTCCTCATGTTTCAGAGAATGGTGAAGTTTTTCCAATGTTACCATTTTCATATACTGACAAACCATATCATTTGAAGCTGGAATAAACTCTTTATTTGGTAGAGATTTTTTCAGAGGATGAAGTATTCCTGTTTCAGTAGCAACCACAAATGTTTCTGCATTACTTTTTTTTGCATGTTTTACCATCCCAGCAGTAGAAAGTATAAAAGGCTCTTTGTTCAACTTTCCAACAGAAGAAAGATACATACATGAAGTGGAACATCCACATTCTGGATGTATCAAAAAATCAGCATCGGATTTAACCTTCATCAATTCTTGTATTCTTTCTGGAGGGAGAGATGCATGAACATGACATTCTCCAGGAAATATATGCATATTTTTTCTACCCGTCATCTCTTGAACCCAAGATCCGAGAAACATGTCTGGTAAAAAAAGAATTTCTTTTTCTTCTGGTATAGAGTTCACAACATTCAAAGCATTTCCAGAAGTGCAACAGTAATCACTTTCCGCTTTTACCTCAGCTGAGGTGTTAACATAACTTACAACAACAGCTTCAGGATATTCTTTTTTCCATTCTCTAAGATCTTCCGCATTTATTGTTTCTGAAAGCGAACATCCGGCATTTGGATCAGGACACAGAACTCTTTGATGCTCTTTTGCCAAAACACTTGCTGTTTCAGCCATAAACTGAACAGCACAAAAAACAATTAACTCATTATCCGATTCTGCAGATTTCCTCGAAAGCCCTAAAGAATCGCCTACATAATCTGCTAAATCCTGAATTTCAGGAACGACATAATTATGAGCCAAAATTAAAGCATTTTTTTCTTTCTTGATTCTTTTTATCTTTTCTATCAATAAATTTTTGTCTTTCATTAAAGGGCTATTTTAAAATAAAGTTTCGATTAAAAAGCAAACTCAATATGGAACTTATAGATATAGTAATAATAATTTTTAGCTTAATTTTCTCTTTATTAAGCTTTTTTCCGGTTATTCCCTGTATCGAACTTTTGCTATTCATGACTTTTTTAGCCTGGACAAATAGCCCTAAAGAAACAGGTTTTTTACCATTGATTATTGGAGGTTTAGTTTGGCTTCTGAATGGTGTTATTGAACATTTAATAAGAACAGGGGTTTTGAAAAAGAACAACTCTTCAAAAGGAACACCTTGGGCATGTCTTGGTGGAATATTGCTTTTTTCACCGATTATTCCTCCATGGGGCATATTCATTGGAGCTTTTCTTGGGTCTTTCTTTTGGGAAATGAAAGTTCATGGATCTAAAGAAAAAAGTTATAAAGTTGCAAAAGGAGCACTTTTAGGAGTTTTGGCAAGCGGTTTGGGCAGATTCATCTTTTCCTTGATATTCCTAATTCAAATATTTCTATTAACCTTTAACTAACATCGACAAATCAAAAATCTCTGTTGGATTTGTAATAGAACCAACGGAAATAAAATCAGGTCTCAAAAGACAATAACTTTCGAAATTTGAAAGGCTTACTCCTCCTGAAATCTCAACTTCTATAGAATTTTTTCTTGCCAAACTGATAGCGGTAGGAAGATTTTGATAATCCCAATTATCTAAAATTACTCTTTGAACATCAAGATTTAAAACATCATTTAACTGAGACATATTTTCAATCTCAATAATAATCTTTGTTTCCATATCTTTTTTTCGTATTTTTTTAATTGCAGAATTCAAATTATTGAAAAAAAACAAATGATTTTCCTTTATTAATATCTGGTCTTCTAAATTGAATCTATGATTTAAACCTCCTCCAAAAAAAACAGCATATTTATCCAAGTAACGATTTCCAGGAGCTGTTTTTCTTGTGTCTAAAAGCTTAACATCGTATGCTTTAGCCAAATTTACCCATTTCCTTACACCTGTAGATATTGAAGAACATCTTGATATCATATTTAAAACAATTCTCTCTAAGCTCAATACTTTTTCAGAATCTGCCTTGAAAGAAAAGACTGAATCTCCAGCATTTACATTTTTTCCATCTTCCACCTCATGAAAAACCTGATAATCTAAATGCAAATAATCAAAAAACATCTTAACTATACTCAAACCTGAGATGATTCCGTCTGTTCTTGACTCAATACTAACAAAACACTCTCCCTTGATTTCCAAACTTTTGGTTGTAATGTCAGAAAAAGCCTTGTCCTCTTTTAAAAAAAGATCGAAAGACTCTTCAATATCTTCCTTAAAGTCCGACTCAAATCTATTCATTTTATTTTTTGAATATCTTCAAATAATACAGAAATGTATTCTCTAGATTTTATTGAAGGGTGGGGCAGTTTTAGTTTTTTTGAAGATATTACAAGCTTATCAAATTTCATCAAGTCTATATCTATCAATCTTGGTCCTTTTTGAGGAATTCCCTTCCTTTTTCTGCCCATTTTATTTTCAGTTATTTCGATAAGTTCAATTATTGCCAGGGGGTTTAAAAATGTTTCAATTTTCAAGAGTTGGTTCAAAAAATCATCTTGATTCTTTATCGGACCACAAGGCGATGTTTTCAAGACTTTTGATTTTTTAACTATCTTCGTTCTCGGCCAATTTGAAATTTCTAATTTTGCATTATCGAGATTCATTTCTAATGAACCAAGATTTGTTCCAATGCAAAGATAAGCTATGTGTAAAGGGGGAATTTTCGACAAAGTTCTAAAACCTCATTTTTTATTTTTTCAGGATCCTCTCTATCTCTCAAAAGCCTTGCAATCAAAAAAGAAATATCTTTCATCTCCTCTTCCTTCATTCCTCTTGTTGTTACAGCAGGAGTGCCAATCCTTATACCGCTGGTAACAAAAGGGCTTTCAGGATCATTGGGAATTGTGTTTTTGTTTACTGTTATATTGGCAAAGCCTAACAATTTTTCTGCCTCTTTTCCGGTAAGATGCCAATTTCTCAAATCGCAAGAAAAAAGATGATTCTGAGTCCCACCAGAGACTATTCTTAATTCTTCAGATTTTAAAAAACCAGACAAAGCTTTTGAATTTTTCACAACCTGTTCAATATATCGCTTAAATGAAGGTTTTAAGATTTCGCCAAAAGAAATTGCTTTCGCTGCTATAACATGCATCAACGGACCCCCTTGCATGCCTGGAAAAACAGCTTTATCTATCTTTTGTGCAATCTCTTTATCAGAACTCATAATCATCCCTCCTCGAGGCCCTCTTAATGTTTTGTGAGTTGTTGTTGTTACAACATCGCAATGAGGAAATGGTGAAGGATGATGCCCTGAAGCGACCAATCCAGAAATATGAGCAATGTCACCTAATAAAAATGCCCCGACAGAATTGGCAATTTCTCTGAAAGATGAAAAATCAACCACTTGCGAATAATTGCTGTATCCACAAATAATTAATTTTGGATTTGTTTCAATTGCAACTTTTTTTACTTTTTCAAAATCAATCAACTCTGTTTTTTTGTTTAGCGAATAATTTTCAATCTTGAATATTTTTCCTACCTGTGTAACAAAATGGCCATGAGATAAATGACCTCCGTCAGAAAGTGATAAGGACAATATTGTGTCTCCTGGCTCAAGCAATGCTGAATAAACAGCTTGGTTTGCTTGAGACCCTGAATGGGGCTGAACATTAACATAAGAACAACCGAAAATCTTTTTCGCTCTTTCTATAGCAAGATTTTCAACTCTATCAACCTCCTCACATCCACCATAATACCTTTTAGAAGGGTAACCTTCAGCATATTTGTTTGTAAGTGGACTTCCTTGTGCCAGCATTACATTGGAACTTGTAACATTTTCACTTGCTATAAGCTCAATGCCTTCTTCGAGTCTTTTGATTTCAGATTCAACTATGTCTTGTACTTCTTTGTCTTCTTTAAAAAAATAACTCATATCAATCCAGCAAAAAACATTTTTATTAAATCTAACAGATAAAAAGCGATTATCGGAGAAAAATCTATACCATTAAAGGTAGGGAAGATTGGCCTTACTAGACTAAGAACTGGCTCAGTAACATCGGCTATCCAAAAAAAATACTGACTTCTCCAGTCAACATTAAACCAACTTAAAATAATTCTTAAAAAGAGGATAATTTTAAAAAAATCTATAAAAGCGAGAAGAAGAATCATAATGACAAATTAAAGGTTCTTTTTAATCCACAATCCTATCATCTTCATATCCTTTCTAAATATCTGATTCCCGATACTATTTCTGAGTGCATAGGAAGGATGGAAGGTTGAAAAAACATGAATCCCTGAATACTTAATCATTTTTCCTCTAATCGAACCTATTTTTATTTTCTTCCCAAGAAAACCCTCTAATGCAACCTGTCCCAGAAGTATGACGAGTTCTGGAGAAATCAATTCATATTGTGCTGCCAACCAGGAAATACACATGTCTATCTCTTTTTCCGAAGGCTTCCTGTTTCCTGGAGGTCTACATTTGATTACATTTGTTATAAAAATCTTTTTTCTATCAATTAAAGAATCTTTTAAAACATTATCTAGAAAAAAACCAGCCTTTCCAACAAAAGGATACCCCTTGATCGCTTCTTCTTTTCCCGGAGCTTCTCCAATTAACATAATCTTTGAATCAAAAGGACCTTTTCCCGGAACAGATTTCCAAGATTCTTCTATCTTCAATTTCCCTAAATTACAAAGCATACAAGATTTGATATGTTCTTCAATCAACTTAAGTTCTTTCATAAGCCCTTCGAAAGCCATTCGTCCCACAATGCTTTTAAATCACTGAGAGAAAGCTTTGTAAGCAATTGCTCGAAAATAAAATCAGGACTTTCGTCAGTAATGTCATACTCGAGATATTTTCGAACAAGGCTGTTTCCTGCTCTTGATCGAATTCCCGACACGTCAACAACAATCCTTTCTCCTACAGCAGGAAGATTTTGAAGATTTATCATAAAAATTAAAGTTTTACCATTGTCCTTCACTATCAACCTTCCGGCATTAGCAACTTTCTTTTTAACAGAGATTGTTCCATCACTTTTGTGTATTCTGTAAACCAAGGTTTCAAAAACAGAAAATTCATCTAAAGGGATGTTGAATTCAACATATGCAATATGCTCTCTTGGAAGATTGCCTGGAGGAGGAATCATCTCGATAATTTCAGGAATTTGATTTTGGCTTTTTTGATCAATCATGTAAACAACAAAGCTGTAAATTGAAATTATCGAAATAACAGAAAGTAAAAATTTACCAAAAATAGCACCAAACGAAAAATCACTTGGGACATGTCTTGTTAAATTTTTATCAAATTTTCCGTTAAACATCTTCAACCAAGGACAGAGAGACTTTAAGTTTTGAGCTTATGTTAAATGGTTTTATTAAATAATCTAACATTATTTCGAATTTTTTCATTTTTTCATTTTCGTATATGTAAAAAATATCAAAAATAACATTCCTTTCTGTAGGAACAAGCCCTTTTTCATTGTCTATTAAGAGATTTCCGAGAACCTTCACTCCATTATTTTTCTCATCCGGAATATAGTCCAGGTTCCATAAATACAAAATATCGTCTTTGATTGTTTTTCCGTTTATGTTTTTACCGTCTGTTTTTTTTATATCCTCATACGAATAAACTTCGTATGGGCCGAAACCCAAATATTCCGGAAGAAATGGCTTTTTCTTCTCAAGTCTAGTTTTTAATTCAGGCAAACAAATTTCTCTTATTAGGTTGATTTGATTTTGGCTTAATTTAGATTTTTCATTTTCAGATTGGCAAATAAAAGAAACCAAAACTGTTCCATCCTCATTTTCTTCAGCTATGCTCAAATAATATACAACATCTGCAACTACAGATTCTTCGGACTCGTAAAATACCTGATTTCTAAATATACTACCTTTGTATTTATGAATATCTCCTGGAGATAACCAATCAAGAAAAATAAACAAAAGACCGTAAATCAAATTAATTTCCCCAATGAAATTTTTCTTTTACAACAGTCCAAAATTCTGCAGAATCCTCACTTCTTATTAATTTAAAAAACAAATCACTTACTTTTACCTTTAAACAATCTGAGTTAGAAAATCTTGCTGCATGTTGTCCATCTACGGATAATGAATATTTTTTATCTTTGATAGCAGAAACTGACACAGATTTTTTAGAAATAATCATAGGCCTGACGCCTATCAAATGTGCACATATTGGAGTCAAAAGCATACAAGACATCTCTGGGTCTACAACAGGACCTCCAGCAGAAAGATTATAGGCTGTTGATCCTGTAGATGTAGAGATAACAAGACCATCCCCTTTATACCTGAGCAAAGAATCATTGATTTGAATCTCGAAAGGAGAAACTGAAGAATGACCTTCGTGAGAAACAACTAGATCATTAACAGAAAGAAACCTCTTTCCTTTAAGGGATCCCTCTAATAAAGGTCTATTTTCAAGGATGTACTTGTTCTCAACTACCGATTTAAAGGTTTCTTTAAAGTTTTCAACATTAGTACTAGTTAAAAAACCGAAAGATCCTACAGAGACTCCAAGGATTGGTATTTGATTTATTGCCGACATTCTCCCTGCATTCAATATTGTTCCATCGCCACCAAGGACTATTAATAAATCAAAATCTTCCTGAAGGTATCTCTTTTTTTCAACGTACATGTTTTTATTTTCAGCATCTTCGTTAAGCAAAGTTGGCTTTATTGAGAAATGATTTAAATCATTAATTATTTTTTTCAAAAAAGAATCAACTCTCTTGTCAGTTGGGTTAACCCTTAAAGCTATTTTTTTCATTTTGACAGCTAGGCTGGCTGAAATTTAATAACCTCTACAGGGCAAGCTTCCGATGCATCAACTATATCTTGAACTAATTCAAGATTAGGCTCTGGCCTAATAACACAAGTTTCCTCTTGAACATCAAAAACTTCTGGGCATATTTCCTCGCAAGCATTACAAACTATACATCCAGGAGCAATCCAAACTTTTCCAATTTTCAAATTAGATAAATCTATTGTTGTTTCTTCTTCAACAACTTCCTCGACACCAAATCCAAACAACTTAGAAACTGACTGAGGTATTTCTCCTGTTAAGCCTTCTTTAGGTTTTATAAATTTTGTTTTTATTAAATCTAAATACCACCACCATCTTTCAAAAGGAACATCATTCCTTGGAAGATTAACGAAATCCTTCGGTCTAAAATTCTCCAACCGTTTACTTAAGACAACCCTGTCTGCTTCAAAAACACGTGCAACCATCTCTTCTTTTTCAGGGGAATCTTCCATTTCGGAAATCAAAAATTCAGCTCTTTCTCTGTAACCAATCCAAAACTTTACAATTTTTTCAGGATCAGCATAATTCCAATAAGCTAAATTGAAATTAGCATAAGAATTCAAGCAAGTTATAACAAGCTCTCTTGGTTCTGCTTGTACTATCATCCCTAGTATTTTAATTAATAAATTGCAAAAAATTCCTTGTTTAGAAAAGTAAAACGACCTAGAAGACTAAATATATCCCCAAAAGGGTCTGATTGTGGCGTGATTGGAGAAACTTCACATCCATCATCCTCTCCAATTTCCCTACAAAGGTTATTTACAGCATCTCTATAACTATAAACAACAGAATCAATCAGTCCGTTTTCTAAAGCTTTGTTTCCAGAATATATCCATCCATTTGCAAGATTCCTAACACCTTCAACACCTAGATTTTTTCTTCCCCAGGCAACATCTTCGACGAAAACTTCATAAGACTCGTCAATCATTTCTTGTATTACAGCCTTTTCTTCATCGGTCATCGCTTTAAAAGAGCTTCCTAAATCTTTATACTCTCCTGCAGTAAAAGTTTGATCCTGAATTCCAATCTTTTCCATAAGCTTAAAAAAATTAAAATTTGAAAAAATAACACCTATAGAACCTACAAGAGAAGAGGGTAGTGCTGAGATGTGATTTGAGGCACTTGCAGCATAATAACCTCCAGAAGCACCCAATTCACCGATATAAGCATGGATTATTTTATTTTTAGGAGGGTCATCGTAAGTTGACTCTCTGAACTTTCTCAATGCCCAATACATCTCTTGAGAACCTCCAACAGTTCCTCCAGGACTATTTATATCTAAAAACAGTGCTTTGACATTTCCGTCTTTCGCTGCATCTAAAATAGCATTTGCAACAGATCTGCTACCAACATTAATTCCAGAAGACTCTTGCATTATTGCACCTTTAATTTCAAGCAATGCTATGGAAGAGCCTCCAGGATAATTTAATTCACTGTCATCGATAAAAAGTGTCATAATCAATATTACAAACACAAAAATCCAAGCTTTTTTATTTTTCATTTCATCCTCCTTGAGAAAATTTCAAGCCAAACCTCAGGGTTAAAATCACAATCCTTTGGAAGGATGGATTCCATTATTTCAAAAGCTTCTTTAAGAAGCAGTTCAGCATCTGATATACATTCTTCAACTATATTTTCTTCAATTATTAAATCACTTATTTCTGCGATATTTTCCTTAACCCAGATTTTCCATTTTTTTATATCATGTTTTTTCGGATATCCAGTTATGTTGAAAATCTTCTTTTCCCTAAGTCGAACAAGGGGCCTATTTACAAAACCCTCTAAAAGGTCATGACCTGTAGGCTTTCCAACAATACTTTCTCCGCCAACCCAATCCAAACAATCATCGATAAGCTGAAAACTTTCACCTATAAGCTCTCCAGCAAAGGCCAAAGTCTTTACCTTGTTTTCATTCAATCCAACAATCCTTCCCGAAACCTCAGCAGAAAGCCTGAAAAGAGAACCTGTTTTTTCTTGAGCTATTTTAGACAAGAGGCCATCAGAAACTTGAAAATCATACCTTGCCTCATGCTCTAAAAGTATTCCTCTAGATAAAGCTCTTGACGCTCGTGCAAAATCACTTATAACCTTTCTATCAGGATCTTCCGAGAGAACCTCCAAAACCCTGCCTAATAAAAAATCTCCTAAAAGAATTGCTGTTTTTGGGCCCCAGCCTAAATTCACACTTATCTCAGATCTTCTTTTTGGGGCATCGTCAACAACATCATCATGCAAAAGACTTACTTGATGTAAAGTTTCGACAAGAGCACCAAGTTTTATAGACCTGTCATCAATCTTATATTTGAAAAAATCAAGCATTATAAGAAGGAATTTTGGCCTAATCCTTTTCCCTCCAGTTTTTGCAATATGATATAAAACTTCGTCGTACCACTCGCCATCAGGTTTTCCAGAGAGTTTATCACACTCCCTATTTAGCTGCTCGATAACAGATTTATCTAAATTAGACCAAAGAGAAGAAAAGTCATTCATTTTTTATTTCACCTAATACATTCCATCTATCTAATATTTCACTAAGAACATCTTCTGCATAATCGTACTTAAAAGGACCCCATGTAACTATCATATTGCCATTATTGCTTTGGACCTTGATGTATGGCGGAGGATATAAATTTAAAGATTTATCTTTTGCCCAGAAAGTAAAGTTTGATAAAAAATCTTCAAGAGCATCGATATCACTGAAAGAACCAATATAGATGCTAACATTCTCTGATTTGTTCTCAAAAACCTGAAGCGGTTTCGAATCATCATAAAAATTTACAAGAAAGAGGAAGCAAAAAATAAAAACAAAACAAACATAAAGGTGCTTTGAATATTTGAAGACATAGTCTTTAAATCCTGATTTGTTTTTATAATTTTCCATCAATTAATTTTAACAACCTAGAAACAAGATATAAAGAACCTGTAACAAGAGAATCTTCTTTGCTTCTAAAAATCCATTCTAATATTTGAGAATCTTCTTTCAAGCAAACCCAATCTTTTGGAGGAGAGTCTGATTCCCAAGGCTCAGGAAGATCGCACCAAAATACCTCCTTGAAACCGAAGCTTCGAATCACATTTTCACAATCTTTTAATTTCCCCTTTTTCATACCGATCAATACTCTTCTTATTTTTTGTTCTTTTAAAGTTTCAAACAAGTAAATTAACCCTTCTTTATTATGAGCCCCATCCAAGATGACAAAAGGATCTTTTTTCAGTATATGAAATCTTCCATTTATACTAAAATTCAGGTCTCTCAAATCTGATTCCATCTTCAAATATTTAGCTGCTTCAATTGCTAGAAGTTTATTCTTTTCCAAAAAACATCTTTCAACATTAGGGGCATCCACATAAATTACATTTTTTGAAATTGAATTTTTGTATTTTTTGTTCTCTAGAAAAGTAATCAATGGAGTGTTTTTGATATCCAGAACCTTTGATTTGAATATTTCTTCTTTACTATTGCCCAAAAAATCCTGATGATCGAGACCTATTGAAGTCAAAAGAAACAAATCCGAACAAACTGAAGCTGTTACATCTTTTGGTCCGCCAAGACCCGCCTCTAGAACTAAAAAATCTGCTTTTTCCTTTTTGTTCAAAAAAAGACATATTAAAAAAAGGGCTTCAAAATAAGTAAACCTTCTCTCTGTCTTTTTTTCGTAAATTGAAATAACTTTATCAAATTCTGACAAAAGATTTAAATCCATTTTTCTCCCATTTAAAAGAATCCTTTCATTTGGTTGAAAAAGGTGAGGAGAGGTAAATGCAATTGACTTAAAACCATTTTTTCTAATTATCGAATCTAGAAAAATAGAAGTAGAAGTTTTTCCATTAGTTCCTCTTATTGTTATTATCTTGTTCGTTGGGTTTATCTTAAGATCTAGAATTGCATTTTTCACCAATTCCAAATCAAACAGGGCAAAGCTTTCCCCTCTGTAAGATATCGGATCAAAATTGTTCAATAAACCTAGATCCGCCTTCAAGAAGAAGCCTTATGTCTTTTATTTCGTACCTAAGCATCGTTAACCTGTCAACACCCATTCCAAAAGCTAAACCTGTCCATTTTTTTGAATTTATTCCCGACATCTCTAAAACATTTGGATGAACCATCCCACAACCACCAACCTCAATCCAATTTTCATTATTTTTTCCTTTGTAAGCAATCGCAACCTCTGCAGAAGGCTCAGTGAAAGGGAAATAGTCTGGTCTGAATCTGATTGTTACGTCTCCAAAGAATTTCTTACAAAACTCAGCAAGCAAGCCTTTGAGGTCAGAAAATCTAATTTTCTCATCTATTAAAAGGCCTTCTATCTGATGAAAGACACTTGCATGTGTGCTATCGTCATTTTCTCTTCTGTAAACTCTTCCTGGACAAACAATTTTCAATGGCGGCTTTTGGGACTGCATTACTTTCGACTGAACAGAAGATGTATGTGTTCTCAAAAGCAAACTTTTATTTATCCAGAAAGTGTCGGTTTCATCTCTCGCTGGGTGATCTTTTGGTATATTTAATAATGAAAAATTGTTTTTTTCAGATTCCAGTTCAGGACCATCAACAACTGAAAAACCCATTGTCTTGAATATTTCAAGAGATTCTCTTTTTACACTTTCCAAAGGATGAATTTTTCCAGAAATTTTCTTGCTTGAAGGAAGGTATTTGTTTCTTGAATATGTTTTACTTAAACTTGAAACTTTCCCTCTTTTTATATCATCCAATCTTTCTTTGTATTTTTTTAATATTTCATTTCTTGCTAAATTAACCTCTATTCCAAGAGATTTTTTTTGCTTTGGATCAAGCTCTTTCATCAATTTCAAATTGGAAGTTACCTTATCCAAATAACGAGACCTTATTCCTGAAATCTCATTAATCTCATTTTTTTTGAGCATTAAATCACAGCATTCAAGAACAAGTTTTTTGATATTTTTCACAAAGTTATGTCTTTCTTCCTTTTGGCTTAGGGGCAGAAACATAATTATCTTTTGTTTTGTTTGCCATCTTTAAAATTACATCTTTTGAAAGAGAATTGATCGGCAGATCGTCTTCACCTTCGGTTTCCTTTCTGTTTATCTCAAAATCTAAATCAATATCATTTTTCAAGATTTGATTCATCCAATCTAAGAGTTTTGGAAACTCTTTTGAGTGAGAAGCAACCTCAGCCTTGGTTAATTCAAGTTTGCTTAATTGAGCCAATCTTGAAACAAGTTCCTGATATTCTTTTTTTCTGTCCATGGAATATTAATTATAAGATTCCAAATCATAGAATTAGATTAAAGAATGAAATGGATTGATGAAAACAAAACATACAGAACAGATAACTGGATGGAAACCGCACTGTACCATCCACAAAAAGGCTATTACAGAACAAGAAAGAAAGAACCTGGTGCTTCAGGTGACTTTCATACTCCAATTCATTTAAGCAACATTTTAGCAAAAATGATATCTATCGAATTTGAAAAAAAGAACTATAAAAAAATTGTGGAATTTGGAGGAGGTGATGGATATTTTGCAAATCAAATTCTTCAGTTGAAAAAAATTGAAAAATATACAATTGTTGATTGGCCTAATTCTGAGTCAAAGAATACAGAAACAGTAAAACCTGAAGAGTATTTTCAAAAAGGAAAACAAGAAAAAACTCTTATTTTAGGAATTGAATTTTTAGACAGCTTCCCTTCAAGGAGGTTTAAATTTAAAAAAGAATGGCTAGAAGAATATTGGTTTTATGAAAATAGAAAATGGACCAATAAATGGAAAAAAATTGAAAAAATAAATAATTTTTTACAAGAAATTCAGAATCCAAAAGAAGATAAGATTATTGAATTTCACCCATTTCTAGAAAAATTTTTAAAAAAATTGAAAAAAAGTTTCAAAAAATCAAGTTTTATTTTTTTAGACTATGGAAAAAATGAAATTTATGGAGATAGTCTGAGGGGTTTCATTAGCCATAAACAGATTTTACCATTTTCAAAACCAGGAGAAACAGACTGGACAACACATGTAAGATGGAAAAGATTTGAACATCTGGCAAAAAAACATGATTTAAAAAATCTAGAAATCAAAACACTTACAAACTTCTCTTTGGACAAACTTGAAAAAATATTCCAAGAAGACGACTCCTATAAAAACAGAATGTCGGCAAAGGAGTTGATATCTCCTTTTGGAATGGGTGAAGTTTTCCAAGTTGCAACAGGAGATATATAAATTGTTTATCTAGAATAAACCATAATGAGAAATTTATTCTTAAGCATAGGGAAGAGTATAGAAGAACAATCTTCAGACCTTGGAAGAGGTGCTTTTAAGAATCTTGGAAGTTTTGTTTTTTCGATATGGGAAGGACTTCACAGACCTTATAAATTTTATTTTTCCGAATTCGTATATTTTTCATCCAGCTCTGGAGTAAATGCATTTGGGATAGTTGCAATAACAAGTGCTGTCGCAGGGGTAACCTCTTCTTATTTGATAGCAGAAGAAGTCAGGAGAGCTGGTGTTGGTGCTGAGTTTATGGGGGGAGGAGTAACTCAAATGCTAGTAACTCAACTTGTCCCAATATTAGTTGGTCTTGTTGTGGCAGGAAGAACCGGAAGTGCTATAACCGCCTCTATAGGGACAATGAAAATAACAGAACAAATAGAAGCCTTGAAAAGTATTTCAACAGATCCCATTCAGTTTTTGTTTTTTCCAAGACTGTTTGGTCTAATGTTAATGCTGCCATGTCTTACTTTGCTTGGTTGTGTTATGGGTAATATTGCAGGTTTCTTTGCAGCAGAGAGAGTTCTTCATTTATCATGGAGCACCTGGACATTTTCCATTTTAGACCTATTTGAAATGGAAAAACTATTTCACTCAATCTACAAAAGTATAATTTTTGGAGCAATTATTACATTTGTTAGCTTTTATCAAGGCTGGACAGTTCATCAAAGCTCAGAAGAACTTTCAATAAGGATACAGGTTGGTGTAGTAGGCTCCATGACATTCATACTTATAGCAAACCTTGTAATGACTGTTTTGGTTTTTTAAACATTATGAAGATTGAAATTAAAAACATTTCTTTTGGGCACAGCCTTGATGAAAAAATATTGGAAAAATTCAACTATTCAATACATGAAGGAGTTTTTGGAATACTCGGGCAAAGTGGATGTGGGAAATCAACTTTGCTAAGAATCATAGGCGGACTTTTGAGGCCAGACCGAGGAGATGTCCTTGTAGATGGTGAATCAATATGGAAAAACACTATCACAAACAAAAAGAAACTGTCAAAAAAAATAGGCATGGTTTTTCAAGGTGGAGCATTGTTTGATTTTTTAAATGTTGAAGGAAATTTAAAATTTGCAATGGAGGCAACAGGCGTAAAAAAAGAAAAGTGGAATTCCAAAATTGAGTCAATCCTAGAATCTGTTGGATTGGACAATGTTGACAACATAAGAAAAAGATATGTAAGTCAACTATCAGGAGGGCAAGCGAGAAGAGTGGGTTTAGCAAGAACACTTGTAACGAACCCTGAAATTATACTTTTTGACGAACCTACAACAGGACTTGACCCACAAAGAGCTAGAAGCATAATAGACATTATTAAATCCTCTCTTTCGAATTCTAAAATTTCAATAATAGTTAGTCATGATATAAACTTTATATCTGAAATTTGCACTGAAACAATTCTTGTAGAAGGCGGAATTGTTGCAGCAAGTGTAAATAAAAAAGATCTAAAAAAAATCATAAATTCAAAAAAAACCGAATACAAAGACAAAGATTTGGAAAAAATAAGCAAGTTTATTAAAGGTTTGCCAACTTAAATGAATAAGAATTTTATAATTAGAAAAAAATGAATAATCAATCACATCTTGTAAAGTTAGGATTTTTTGTATTCTTAACAGTTTCAATTTTATTTGGTTTAGTGTTCTGGTTTAGCTGGAACACCGTTGAATCCAGGAAAGGCCTAGAAATTAATGTCAGATTCAGGAATGTCAAAGGTCTAGTAAGAGGAGCTGATGTAAGACAGAATGGCGTAAGGGTTGGAACTGTAAATGGAGTATTTAGTGATCCAAGTGCTGGAGGAGCATTAGTCGTTCTGGGTTTATACAGAGGAATAGATGTTCCAAAAAGAAGCTACTACACAATTAACACTGGAAGCCTCCTCGGAGATGCATCTTTAGATATATACACATGCCCCTTGGGGGCTAAGAAAGACCCTGAAAAACTTTCAGGAGATGAAGAATCTGGATGCAATGAAAATGTTCCATCCGGATTCTTAGAAAATAAAGAAACCGCTGTTGGGATTTATGAAGCCACACCAAATCTAGATGATGCAGTTAAAGAACTTGAAGGAGTAATAAAGCAATTAAGAACTACGACTTTGTTAGGAGTAAACAAAATCCTTGAAGAAATGAATACAACAATGGAAGACATTGGCCCAAAACTAAGTTCAACAATAGGGAATATAGATTTAATGACACAAGAGCTTAGAGACTCTGTTAAAGAAATAACATCCAAAACAGATGGAGTTGTTTCAAACCTAAACGAAACAACAAACAACATAAAAGAATCGACTAGAAAAATGCCTGAACAAATCAATTCAATTCTTGACAATGCTGAAAGAACGATATCTTCCTTAGAAAAAGAAGTCAATAGTTTGAAAATTGACTCCAGGCTTGATGAAGTTCAATCAGAGTTAAAAGAAATCCTAGATGACATTGAACAGATGACATCATCACTTTCTGAAGAATCTTTTTTAAACAATGTAAAAGATGCAACTGAAAATATAAACAAAGCAACAGAAGCTATAAATTCAACATTCACAAGCATAAATGAACTTGAAAGAGTTTCTGA
>CAYFJE010000011.1:0-20567 GCA_964343345.1 uncultured bacterium | reverse complement strand
TGCAGGATTAGAAGAATGGGATTTAAGAAATCTAAAAAGAGGAGCCTTACTTCATGATCTTGGAAAAATTGCAGTCCCTGATGCGGTTCTTAACAAAGAAGGGAAACTTTCAGAAGAAGAGTGGAAGCACATTCTTCTCCATCCATCAATAGGAGCAGACATTCTTAAAGATTTGAAATCATTAAAAGCTGTTGTCGATATTGTCCTCCACCATCATGAAAAACTTGATGGTACTGGATATCCAGACAAATTAAAAGGTGATGAAATAACCAAGGAATCTAGAATAATGGCAATTGCTGATATATACGATGCACTTACAACAACTAGAAGCTATAAAAAGTCAATGAGTCCAGAAACAGCTATAAGGATTCTTCAAGAAGAAGCTCAGGCCGGTAAACTGGACTCGGAACTTGTAATGCTTTTCTCAAGACTGGTCAAAGATGGTACATTTGACGATATTCCTGAATAGATAATTAAAAAAATAATGTATTATCTTTAAAGAAATGAAAAAAAACCTTATTTTTCTTCTTTTATTCTTTTTAAACACTTCAGAATCCTTCGGAGATGACAATTATGAAAAAAAGGATCCAGTCTGTCCGAAAATAGATAAAAATTATTCAAAAATCAATTCTGGAATATTTATTTCAGGATCTTCAGACGAAGAAAAAACAAAAGCTCTTGAAGTTCTTTCTTCTGTTATTCCTAACCTAAGAGAACGAGAGCCGAACATTCACGAAAAAGAACTTCCAGAATTTGAAATAAGTAAAAAACTTGTTACACAGAGTGAATTTAGGCTATTTGTAAGATGGACTGGATATAGGTCTCCATCAATAACCTTGAATGAATGGGAAATTCAAAAAAGAACTTTTGATTTTCAACCTCCACCCTCTCTTACATTTGATCTAATCGAAGACTACATATGGGATGGAACGAGATATCCGGAAGGTCTTTCAAACCATCCTGTCGTCCTTGTAAGTAGAAAAGATGCCGAAGAATACGCAAAATGGCTATCGACACAAGATGGATGTATTTACAGATTACCAACTGCTGAAGAATGGGAAAAAGCAGCGAGAGGTAAAGATGGTCGAACATATCCCTGGGGCAACACATGGGATTCAAGTTACCTGAATGCAGAAAAACACAAAAAAAGCACAAGTGAAGTTGGAGAATACGGCAAGGACAAAAGCCCTTACGGAATGCTCGATGCAATGGGTAATGTTATGGAATGGACATCAAAAACAACAGAAACAGATGATAAAAATATGATTAACAGAGCAATCACAAAAGGATGTTCATGGCAATCGATACGAGAAACTTGTAGAGCAGCATTTTTCAGAGAATGGAACGAAAATACAAAACATATGCTTATTGGCTTCAGGCTCGTAAGAGAGGTTCCGCAAAAAGAAGAAACTCAAAAACCAGAATCCGAAAATTGATTTCCAAGATCCTCTATCCTTTGTTGAGATTTTTTAAATTTTCCACCTATGTTTTTTTCTAAATAATCTAAATCCAATTTTTCTATATATTCTTGATGACAAACCAAAACCATATCATTTCCAGCCTCTAGAGCATCAAAAAATAAATTATTTACATCATTCTTTTTTGCTAAAGCCCTACTGTACAAAGCTTTCATACACAAATCATCACTAACCAAAACACCTTTGAAACCTAGAACATCTCTTAATAGTCCTTTATTTATCACTTTGCTTAGGGTTGCAGGATTTTGAGAATCAATACTTTTATACAAAACATGCGAGGACATAAGCATCTTGAACCCGTGATTTATAAAAGCAGCAAAAGGAAGGAGGTCAAGAAACATTTTTTCAGGATAATCTAAAACAACAGGAAGCTCTAGATGGCTATCTTTGTCGGTTCCTCCATGTCCTGGAAAATGCTTACCACAAGGTAAAACTCCTGCATCAATTAACCCTTTTGAATAAGATAATGCAAGTAGAGCAACTACATTTTCCATTTTTGAAAAAGATCTTTTCGTTTTGTATATTATTGGATTTTTCTTGTTTCTAGCAACATCTAAGACTGGAGAAAAATTAATATCTATCCCTAGGTTTTTCAACATTAAACCTTTTTTCTTAGAAAGGTTATAAATGTAGTCTATGTCTCCATCATTTTCATATTTTTGACCCAACTCAAAGAATGATGGAAAATCCATAAAACCTGACCTGAACCTTTGAACCTCTCCACCCTCCTGATCTACAGCTATAAAAGGATTTTTTAATTTGTTCCTTTTATAGAGAACCCTGATCTGAACTACCAAATTCTTAAATTGTTCTGGAGAATCCCAATTTCTAGAAAAAACTATCAAAGACCTAGGTCTAAAATGAGTTAAAAAATCTTTTAACTCTGGATTCATATCAAGACCTTCAAACCCTAAACACAAATGATTTCTAAACATCAATTAATCCTTTCCATCATTTTCTCATCTTCGTCAATCCACACTATGAAACATTCAATGTTTTTATTTATTTTATTTTTATTTAAAAAATCAGAAAAAATATCCTTGTAATTAAGAATCTGATTTGAATATTTTTCTTTCTTGGATTGATTTCTTTTCCCTGTTTTCCAATCTATTATCACAAAACAATCTTTTTTCTCTAGAATCAAATCTATTTTTTGAAACTCCTTCTGCTCATATCCTTTTATCTGGTACTCAGTCCAAAATCCAACCAAATCTTTTTTTATTGATATCCACGATTTGTCTTTATTTATTTTTTTAACAAAAGAAAAGAGAGAATCTTTCAATTCTGTCGAACTTAATTCCATTATCTCGTCAACTTTACTTGATGAAACGTCCTTTATCCAGGAATCATCATTGAAGGGAGGTCCAAATATTTCAATAATTTTATGAAAACAATTTCCTCTAACCATCTCTTCAGAATCAGAAGCATCAGACGTTTCAAGATCTTCAGCTCTTATTTTTGAAAAAGATTCTTCCCTTATGTCATTTAATAAATTTTTATCGATATTCCTTTCTCTATGTTTTATTTTTCTTGAGCAAGGAAATAAATACTTTATAAAAGATTTTTCAGAATAATCTTGCTCTTTTAAATATTCATTTGGAATAGGAATGTCTATATCCGACAAAGGAGAAGTTGAAAAAGCTTCGAAAGAACAATTCAACCTATCCAAGATAGTTTTATAAATCTCAGAAAAGAAATCACCTTTTCTTAGTTTTTGAGGATGGTAAAAGCCATTTGAAACAACATGCAGTGTTTTCTTTGCTCTCGTCATTGAGACGTAATTTACATTAATTTGCTCTTGATAAAACTCTTCAGATGTTTTTTTCCAAGAATTTATAAAAGATTCATTTGTCCAAACCTTCTTAGAATCCTTGCCTTCATCTAGAAGAAACCACATTGAATCTAAATCTCCCCCATCCTTTAATTTGAGTTCGAAACAATTAGAACTTCGAGAAGGGGGTTTTGGAAAAATATCTTCAATTCTCGAGTCTTCAAAACATATTTTTTGAGGTGGTTCGTCAGGGTTGATAATCACAACATGATCAGCAGATAATCCTTTTGCCCCATAACAAGTTCTCAATACGACTGGCTCAGGGTTTTCAAGACCTGGAGGCGGGGAATGGTTTCTGAATTCTGAATCTGCCCAATAAATGAAATCATCAACACTCTTAAAAAACCCTTCTTTTTCATACTGAGCAACATTTCTTAAAAACTCAAATATCTTTAATGTCCTTTCATGAGACCTTATATCACCCTTTATCCCATAGATATAACCAGTTTCATTCAGAAAATCAACAATGAGGGAAGTTACAGAATCTCCCTCATAAAGTCTTGAAGAATACTTATTGATAATTTCTAAAGATTTTTTTATATTTTTCTCAATCTTTATGTCTTTTAAATCGTGAGCAAAAGAATTTCCCATAAGGACAGAAGTTAAAAAAGATTTATCTTTTGGATTGATGAAACATCTAATAATTTGCTTTAAGTGAGAAACATCCTGATCGATATCATCATCTTTCATTAATCGTGGACTTCCTGCTATAACCGTATTGATTCCAGTGGAACTAAGCCTTTTTGAAATCTTTTCTAACTTCTGCCAACTTTTTCCTAAAACCAGTATGCTTTCTTTTGGATGATTTTCCCTTATCCAAGAGATACACTCAATTGCCCTTTCTTCAAGACTTACCGAATCACTTTTACCTTTCTTTTTCCATGGTTCTCTATTTGGATTTTCTTTTTCGGGGGATATACACGACCAGATAGTTAATGGATATTTTTCAGAATCTGAAAAAGCATTGGACTTCTGAGTTGAAAAAAGACACCACTCTTTTGAATCTCCGTAGAATTTTTCAAAAAGCCAGTTTGTCAAAGCCAAAATTGGCCTGTTTGACCTAAAAGATTTGTTCAAAACCTTCTTTTTTTCCTTTTTCACTCTTTTCTCAACTTTGAAAAATGCTGCTGAACTTGCATCTCTAAACTTATATATCGCCTGTTTTGAATCACCTACAAAGGTAACATCAAAATTAAAATTCTCTTTTAAATTTCTTAAAATTTCTCCTTGAAAACGATTTGTATCTTGAAACTCATCTATAAAAAGATGCTCGCATTCAAAATCAAAATTTCCTTCCTTTAGATTTTTCAATAAATCCCTCAATACAAAAGCGCTTGAAAAAAATCTTTCTTTTTTAATTTTTAACTTAAAAATCAAAATAAGACTAAGAACCTTTTCAAAAAGAACCCCATCTGAAAAATCTTGAAATTCATATTTTTGATAATTTTTCAGCAACGCTTTGAACTTTGTTATCTTTTGCATCAAGTCAACATCTAAAGATTTTCTCAAACCCATGTATTTTTCAATTTTGTTAAACTGATTAACAACATCCTTTGTATCAAGGTTTGAAAAATCTAAAGCCAAGTAAGCCTCCTCTAAAAGCCTCACAAAATCTCCACTTCCAGCTGTAGGTTTAAATTTAAGAGGAAGAGAACTTTTAATTACCAAAAAAAGGTCTTGTATTTCTTTCTTTCTCTTTAAAAAAAATGATTTTTTATCATTGAGTTTACAAGATTCAAAAAGGCTTTTTGATTCTTCGATGTCATAAGGTTCTAGATTCTTAACAACGAACTCAAGTCGTTTCCTCCATTTTCTATCCTCAAAACCTTCTGAACTCTTTATCCATTCTTGATAAGACTCTTGATAAATTCTCTCAGAGTCAAAATCACTCATGACTCGATAGAAAATATTATTCGAATTTTTTGAAAATAAACTTAAAAAAAAGCTATCCAAAGTTTTTATCTCCAGTATTGGTATAAATTTTTCTTTATCTTCAGGAATATCTATAAAAGGCAAATCAAAATCTTCAAACATTGATAAAAGATCTTGATCTTTTTTTCTCAGATACTCAACAACCCTGCTTTTAAATTCGTTGGTTGCTGCGATTGTGAAAGTGCAAGCAATAACTTTTTTTGGGTCTTTAGACTGCAAAAGCTTGTATAGAAAATAAACTACAAGCCTTGTTGTCTTTCCTGTTCCAGCACTTGCATTAATAAATTCTGGTATCATTTTCATGAACTTAAGATCTCCAAAACTTCTCTCTTCCGAAATTTCGACACCAATAACAGGGTTTTTCTCCTTTCGCCCAACAAGGAACAAGATTCCCCTCTTTCCACTCCTTTTTCCAATCAACTGTACTTTTTAAAATACCTTCACGAATTTTTTCTCTTTTTGAATCTTTTAGATGAATGGTCCAACTACGGTCCTTGTCAGACTCTTCAAATAAATACCTGTAAATAAAATCTTTAAAATTCCAATTTTCTTTTAAAAGATACTTGTAAAAAAATGCCTGAGTCCAATCTACATTATCTTTTATTCCAGTTTTGTAATCAATTATCGTTGTGTTTATTTTTTCAGACCTTGAAACATAATGCTCAAGCCTGTCAATTCTTCCCCTTATTTCAACATCCTTCAATTCTTTATAGTTTTTTTCCACATCTGGTATTCTTGACATAAGAAATTTTGAAGATGAAGAATATTCTTGATGCGATTCTTTAAAACCAGCCTCCTCCCAACGACCCAGTTCCTCTACCAAGAACATCTTCCATCTTTTAAAAAGACCTTTTTTTACAACATCTTCATTGAAAGGATGCCATATAGAAACTCGATGCATGACATCTAAAACCAATTCGTCGTAATCCACATGTTCATCAAACTCTTTTCCAAGAATGTCTAAACAATCATGAATGAAAGACCCCACATCCAAAGGACTTGGATAAATTGAATCTTTTTTATTTCGACTTCGAACCTTTCCTCTTTCAGAGACATAATATGCAAAAAGACAAGGTGGTTTATTTTTCTTGAAATCAGAAACGCTAAATGATATTTTTTCATCCAACCCTTCAACTTTCCAATCCTTACAAGAATCAAAATCTCCAATTGACTCCTTAAAGGAAAGTCTTATTTGTTTTTGAAATCTAAATTGATTTACTGGAAGAATGGAATCTTGGATTTCCATGCATTTAGACTCCTTAATACACTTCTTGTCTAACAGAGAAGTTAGAAACTGTCTCTCACCACGATTGTCAATATTGTCCCAATAAACAGAACATCCAGAATCACCCCTGTTCTGCAAACACCAAGCCCTCCATGACTCTTCTTCTATACGAACCTGAATGTCTGGAAGGCCGATTGCTTCTAGAGCTGTTTTATTTTTTTTGTCCTCTTGCCAATCAGGCAAATCGAGCTTTCCTGGAAACCTGTTGTCAACAATTCCAATAAAAGCAACAGGATTTGGATTTATGACTCCATTTTTCATGTTTGTAATGTTTTTTGATTTTGACCTCATGTAAAGATCAGGATCTTTTTCAAACAAAAGATCTCTAAGAGAAAAACCAGTCTCCTTTAAGAGGTTTTCAATGATTTTTTTTGACTTCCTAGAGGAAAGTTTTGAAATATCTCTTGAAAGAACAACCTCATCAACTTTTTTTTCACAAAAAATAATCCATTTTTTCAACTTTTCCAAATTTATATTTTTAGGAGGCAAAATACTGCTTAACACCGCTTTTTTCAATCTTTTTATATCTTTGTCAAAATCAATCAAACCATAATTCGAAAAATCGAAATCAAAATCATAAAGATTATTCAAAGTTTTAAAAACTTTCAATGAATTCAAGTTGAAAATAAAATCGTTTTGCTCTATAAAATCCTTATTTTTTCTAGATTCATGAAAACTCAACACTCTTCCTGACGGCGATGATGAAAGAGGCCTTTCAAAAAGAACTTCTTCATTTTCAACATTGCTCAAAAGAGAATTCATAAGAACAACATCATCCAAAATCAACTCAGGGCAACTTAGATTCTTGTAACCATCTACTTTTGCTTTGTAAAAAGAATTAATTAAATCTCCACATTTAACAGTTTTTATTTTTGTCTTAGAAGATCCAAGGTCTATAACATTTTTGTTCAAATAAGAATTTAACCTTTTCAGATATTTAGATGAATCTATATCCGAAAGAAGATCAGGTCCTGGAACATACCAGTTCATACCTTCTTTTAATGGTCTTAAAAAATCTTCCTGAGAAGTATTCAAGTTTGAGATACCCCAACATGCAATCAAAGAATCATCTTTGTTTACCTTGAATTCTTTTTCGTCAGCAGCAATGTTTATCTTTATTGAACTTGGCAAATATTCTGAATCGTTTTTTATCCACTCCTTTTTCCAAATTGAGGTTAAAAAAACAATAGGAGATTCTTTTTCATTAAAATCAAAACCATAAGGTAGATATTCACAAATCCTATTAACAGCCTTCCTTAACTCCTCTAAAGAAAATCTTGACTCGTCTTCTAGAAAATCATCAAAACCTAGATTTTTTTCTTTTTTTATTGCCCCAACAAGGACCCTTCTATCAATAAAAGCCGGAGGTTCTTTTTTGAAAAACCTATTATTAAAAAGTCTTTCTTCGACTAACTCGCTAAAAGAAACCGGAGAAACTCCCGAGATTCCCCTTTTCAAAGCTTCTCTGTTTATTAGTCTTTTTTCATGGCTCGTTGGAATGAGTATTTTTGAAACACCCAACGGTTTTTTTTGTTTATGAAGTTCGACAAAATCCCAAAGTGAACTCCAAACAGAAAGAGGGGAGCCTACATAGAGGCTTTTCATTTCAATATCCCCAATGACTTTTTGAGCTTCAACAGCTCTTGATCTTTAAGGTTCCTCCATTTCCCTTTTTGAAGCTTTTTGTCAGAAATAGGACCTATTGCAATTCTCTGAAGAGAAATTATTGGTTTTTTAAGCAAGATAAACATTTTTCTTATCTCTCTATTTTTTCCTTCAGTCAACTTTATAGAAATGATGGTTCTTCCTTGATGAGATGCCATAACAGTTGCTGAATGTGCCTTGAGCCTTTCTCTCCCATAAGTCATGCCTTTTACCATCAAAGAAACTTTTTCAGAAGAAACTTTTCCTTTTGCTTCGACCAAATAATGTTTAATGAATTTGAATTTTGGATGAGATATTTTTTGATAAATACTACCATCGTTAGTCAAGATGATAAGACCTTCAGTGTCTTTATCAAGCCTGCCAACTGGAGAAAGATGATGCAGGTTTTTAGGAATCAAGTCCATAACATTCTTTCTTCTTAATGGGTCTTTTTTTGTTGTGAGATATCCTCTTGGCTTGTTTAACAGTATGTATTTATAAATTTTTGGCCTGACTTTTTCTCCATCAAAAAAAACCTCATCACTTTCAGAAACATCAAAAAAAAGCTCTTTGATAATCGTCATATCTTCTGACTTTCTCCTAACTTTAACCCTTTCTTCTTTTATAAATTCTTCAACTTTTCTTCTTGACCCTAAACCACATAATGAAAGATACTTATTTATTCTCATTTTTCAATCAGAATTGTATGATAATCTCTACCTTAAAAAAAAGGAGAAAAATAGACAATGAAACAAACATTAGCCCTTCTGTTTTTACTATTATTTAAATTCACATTAAACGGAGAAGAAGCAATCCTGCCAAGGCATCCTGCTCCATCTCCGGATGGGTCTGAAATTGCCTTCAGTTGGCAAGGAGACATATGGACTGTTTCCAGCAATGGAGGAGAAGCGAAAAGGTTAACAATTCACCCTGCATATGATCATTCTCCAAAGTGGTCTCCCGACGGATATCAAATTGGTTTTGTTTCTGATAGATGGGGCAATGATGATATATACATAACATCGAAAGAAGGAGGAAAACCAGAAAGACTTACATATTGGTCAGGTTCTGACCTTATATCAGGTTTCTCACACGATGGAAAAAATATCATTTTTTCAAGCATGAGATATGAAACAAATTACAGAAATTACGAAATGTACAAAATAAACCTTGAAACAAAAGAAACACCTGTTCGTTTTACCGAGTACCTAGGATTCCAACCAACCTACTCACCTGATGGAAAAACTCTTGCCTATATGAGAGGTTCAGAAAGCACAAGAAGAAAAGGTTACAGAGGGTCTGGGGATGCAGATATATGGATAAAAGAAGAAGGGAAGAATGCAAAACTAATGACGAAATTCGAAGGAGCCGATCACTCTCCAATGTGGTCTCCTGATGGAAAAACAATCTGGTACATATCGGAAAAGGATGGAACATACAACCTTTATTCAATGAATCTCAAAGGAAAAACAAAACAACATACGAACTTTGAAAAAGATGGCCCCAGGAATGCTTCCATATCTTATGATGGAACCCTCATAACAATGGAGATTGGAGGAGGGATTGTCCTTTTTGAAACAGGTCCTGAAAAACTAAAAGAATTAAAAATAGATGTAACCGGAGACTCTCTTTCTAATGACTTTGAATGGAAAACAGTAACATCTGGAGCATCCTCTTTTTCTATTTCCCCAAGTGACTCTGATGCATTACTTATTGTTCTTGATGGAGATATATGGCTACAAGACTTAGAAAAAGAAGAATCCCATAGAGTTACCTTTACCGCTGAACAAGAAATTTATGTCCAATGGATAAACAATGGAGAAAAAATACTTTTTACCTCAAATTCATGCTCTGAAAATTCTGAAAAAGAAATATGTAATACAGAACAAATATGGATAGCTGAACCTTCTGAAGAAAAAGAAAAAACGAGAGAGGTTGAAGAATGGAAAGCATACCCAATAACGAATAACTCAAATCCAACACATCATCCAAAAATTTCTCCAAATGGGGAAAAAATTGCATTCGTTAGAGACTATGGAAAACTCATCGTTGCAGATTTTGATCCAAATTCAGAAAATAAAGACGAAATCATTACAAACGAAATCGAATTAAGAGATGGATGGGATTGGCCTTTTATTTCATGGAGTCCAGATTCAGAATGGATATCATGGAGTGTTGAGGATATAGAACACAACTCTGATGTATGGATTTCAAAAGCAGACGGCTCAACAGAACCAAAGAACATATCATCGCATCCTGACATGGACCTTTATCCAACATGGAGTGAAAATGGGCGTGTTTTAGCTTTCTCAAGCACAAGAACAAGCTTTACACCTAGGGGAAGTTCGACGTATTCAGACATTTGGTATGTTTTTCTGAGGGAAAACGATGAAGAACTCAGCCAAGAAGAGAGAGAGGAACTTTGGGAGAAAGAAGAGGAAGAAAGAGATGAAGATTCAAAATGGGTTGACATTGACCTCGAAGACATTGAATTTAGATTAAGAAGAGCAACCAGTTTTGATGGAAGTGAAACTGAGGTTCTTTTGAATAAAGAAGGGTCGAGAATTGTATTTAAAGGAACCCATGACGGAAGTGATCTTTATTCCATATCAATGAATGATTTTGGTTTTTTTGGATCAGCAACCAAAGTAACATCAGGACATTCCCCAAGCAAAATAAGGTGGGGTCACGATGAGAAAAAAATATATTACTTAAAATCGGGAGGAACAGTTTACTCAACATCCCCTACAAAAAATTCTGTTTCACAAAAATCATTTAGAGCTAGGTACAAACTGGACAGAGTCCAGCAAAGAAAAGTTGTTTTCGAAGAAGCCTGGGCAACAATGTACAGAGGTTTTTATGACCCAAATCTACATGGTGCAAACTGGAAAGACATTCATGAAAGATATCTTCCATGGGCAGTAAATGCAGCTCATCCAAGGGACTTTGATTACATAATTGATTCAATGCTTGGGGAGTTGAATGGAAGCCATCTTGGATATTACGGGAGAATACCTTCTCTGGATGAAAGCAAGGAATACACAGGTTCATTAGGTGTTCTTTTTGATTGGCAATACAAAGGAGAAGGTCTAATGATCAAATCAATAATAGAAAATACTCCTGCCGACAAACATAATGTTGATTTACAAAAAGGTGATATAGTCACAAAGATAAACAAAGTTGACTTAAATGGAGAGAATATGCATAACCTACTAGTTGACACATCTTCAAATCAAATACCCTTGACGATTGAAAGAAAGACAGAAGATCAAGTAATTAAAAATGAAGTTTGGTTCTCCAACATAAAGGATGGGGACAAGGTTTCTTCTCCTCTTTTTGTAGGTTTTGGAGTTTCTGGTTTTGAAATTGAAATGGCTGGATTAAAAACAGAAAAAAAAGGTCACTTTCACCTGATAGTAAATGATGCCCCTTCAAAGAAGGGTTCGATAATCCCAGCTGACGAAACACATATTCATTACATGATGGGTGAAAAATATGGATATATTGAACTTGAGCCAGGAGAACACACCTTAACAATTCAACTTGCAGATGGTTTACATGAGATTATTGACGACAATCTCTACAAGACAATAACGATTGAAGTGGTAGAGAAAGAAGAAACACTTCCAAAAGTCTTTTTCACCTATCCAAAAAATGGATCGGTTTTTAAAGGGGCTTTTGAAGTTTCTTTTAGCACAGTTCTAGATCTTCCGTTAAATGTTCCTATAGACCCAATGAAAAATAGTCATAATCACAATGAACACAACAACCATTCACATCATGGAATGCAAATGGACAATGAAAACACTGAAATGATGTGTTCTATGTGTGGTGGGAAAGGATGTGAACACTGTGATGAACATATGAACCATGGAAATATGTCAGACGAAGGAATACATGACGGGCATAACCATGAACATGGAACTAAAGAAAAAATTCAATTTGACCATGGGGTTGACCCAATGGATGTTTATCTTTCTTTGATAATCAATGGTGAAAATATTGAGAAAGGAGAAATTGTTCCTCATGACATTAACCATCTTCATTTTGGTAAAGAAGTTGAAACAACAATACTTGATTTAGATCCTGGAAAACACACTCTAATACTCCAAGCAACAAATTCGAATCAAGAATCTTTAGGCCCTGATTTTGCATCAACAATAGAAATAGAGGTTTTAGGTGAAGTTGAAGAAAAAATAATTGAAATAGAACCTGTTTCCTCTTATTCGATAAGAAGTGCCCTTTATGAAGAATGGGTGAAAAAAAACAGAGAAAAAACCGAAGAAGATTCTGATGGCAAACTTGGATATGTTCATATTCAAGGAATGAGCCAGCCAAGCTTGGAAAGGTTCGAAGCAGAACTTTATTCTGTTGGACATGGAAAAGAAGGGTTGGTTATTGATGTAAGAGACAATGGCGGAGGATGGACAACAGATATGCTTCTTCAAATTCTGATGGTTGAAAGACACGCCTATACGGTACCAAGAGGTGCAAGTGAAGGGAATTTCGGATACCCCCAAAACAGACTTTCGATGTATTCTTGGACAAAACCAATCATCGTATTATGTAACCAAAACTCATACAGCAATGCAGAAATATTTTCACATGCAATAAAAACACTAGACAGAGGAAAACTCGTTGGAGTACCCACAAGGGGAGCTGTGATATCAACAGGATCAAAAGGACTTATAGACGGATCTTCGATGAGATACCCTTTCAGAGGCTGGTTTGTTGCTGATGGAAACAAACTTGGAAAGAACCAGGAGAATGGGCCTGCAATACCAGATATTATCATTGAGATAACTCCAGAAGATGAAATAAGTGGAAACGACCCTCAACTTGATTCGGCGATAAAATCCTTACTTAAGGACTTAAGATAGCGGACATGGAAAAACAACAAGACTATTTGGTTACAGCTTGTGTCTGTATAGGTTTAGGAATAGGTTTTGCTACAGGAAACCTTATAAGTGCATTGTTTTTTGGAATTGGTATAGGGTATTTAACTATAGCTCTTAGAAAAACAAAGTAAAAAAAACTATTGAGGTCTTGAAAGGTCGATATTCTTGAACAACCTGCATCCCAAGAATATAAACAGAATAGACCAGATTACTGACTGGATTGCATAAATTGAAGCAATCTCTATTGCATCTTCACCAGAAACAATTATTGGGAACCAAAGTAACATCGTAGGCAAAGCAGGCCACCCTTCCTTCAAACCCCCCATCGTAACCATGGCTGTAAAAACCTCATTCTCAACTTCTATAGGAAGTCTCAAAAACCAATTTACGAGAGGCCAACAGCAAAAAGCCAAAGCGATTGCTGCCTTTTGATTGAATTTTGCAGAAAGAAAATAAAGGGCTGACATCACGACAAACATGAAAGATGAAAGAAGTGTCCAGAAAACAGTCGCAAGCTCCTTTGCAGCTGGAAGGCCGAGAGGGATATCAAATTCTGGAAGCTGACGACTCAAAAAAGCAACGTTCTTAATAATTTCATAACCCTCAGTCCTAACAACACCATACTCGAACAAAAGCCAATAAAGTCCTGAAAGTACGGTCCATCCTGGAACGAAAAGTCCAAAAAATCTTCCCAAACTGTATTCAAGCCTGCTTATCGGAGCTGTAATAATCGGCATAAGTGTCTTTTTCCTCAAATCCTCTCTGAGTAAATCAGCTGCTTGATAAGAAATGACAAGGAACAAGAAACCTATTCCCGTCCAAGTGAATGTAACAACTGTTGCATCTTGGCTCTTCGATAAGGCATAAGTTGAAAGGCCAAAAAGAAGAGCTCCTATAAAAACCATTTTGAGAGCTCTCCTGTTCCCCACAACAGACTGAAAAGTCATTCTCCCAATCGTAAGTATGTTTTTAAACTTCATTTTGAATCTTGTTCCTCAATTTTTGAAACAACCCAGTCAATCAAATCGGTTCGACTTTCTGAAACTTCTATTATTTTTGAACCCGAATCAATTAATTTTCTAATTTGTTCCTCCCTCTCTGCCTCTTTTACCAACACAACCCAACAATCGTTTGATTTTTTGCTTTTTGAAATGACTTTCTCTTTGTTTTTGTAAACTATTTTTATCTCATCCTCAACCGATAAATCCTGATTGCTACCTTCTCCTTTAATTTTTCCGCCCTCAATAAAAACAAATCTGTCACAAATACTTTCAACCATCTCCATATTATGACTGCACAACAAAAGTGTTTTTCCTTGCTTTTTTAAATCAAGCAAAATCTTATTCAGCGCTTTTCTTCCGAAAGGGTCTAAACCCCATGCAGGTTCATCAAAAATAAGCAAATCAGGATTGTGAAAAAGGCTTCTAACAATCCCCACTCTCCTCAAGAGGCCTTTTGAAAGTTTTCCCGCAAGCCTATCCATATGAGCATTCAATCCCAATAAAGCAGTTAAATTTTTTGAAGCATCGAGAACCTGTTTTGAATCCATCCCATGCAAGCTCCCAATCTCTTTCAAATAAGACCTGGGCGTAAGATAATCGGGACAAAAGAAAAATTCTGGTAAATACCCGACTCTTTCTTTCCCTTCTTTTTTTCCGGGAGCATGACCAAAAACCCTAGCCTCTCCAGCTTGAAGATTAACGAGGTCCAACAACGATCCTATCAAGGTGCTTTTTCCAGCACCATTAGGGCCAATAAGACCAACAAATTCGCCTGGGCTAACAGTTAAGGAAAAATCATCGAGAGCTTTTATTTTTCCAAAATGACGAAGTGCATTTTTTACACATATCGGACTTAGGTTTCCTTGGTTTGTCAATTTAATGTTTCAGAAATGAAAAGAGGGAAATCTAATTTAATAGGAAATCCAGAGGGAGACATGTCACCAGGAAGATAGCCTTTCATTTCAAATTTTAAATCCATCGCCCTTGAAACAAGCATTCCATTCTTGCTATTTATAACAACCTCTCCTGTTCCAGACAAAACCATCTCCATATCATAAGAAGAACAATTGTCTTCTAGCAAAATTTGATCTTCTATTGAAAAATCTTCCTCAAACTCTTTCATTCTCCCCATTCCAAGACATATATCTTCTAAAGTTAAAGAACCAAAAGCATCTAAAGAAAAAACAAGGTTAGAACCTTTAACTGTAGAGAAAGTTTGTGTCAAGGCCATCTCAGGAATCATAGCCTGAAGAAATTCACTCATATAGAAATAATCATCTTCAGAAGGAGCATCTTCATTCCATTTTTTCTCTTCGTTGTACCAAAAATCCATAACCTTGATAATATTTTTTGTACTCCATTCTTTTGAATAACCTGAATGTATCTTTTCTAAAGGAATATACCCAAAAATCCAAGGAACCACATCTTCAACACCTGAACCTAACATTTCATATCTGCTAGATTCAATTTTATCCCTGTAATCAACCCAATAGAGATATTCGCTTTCCCCTAATTTTTTTTCATTTTCATTACCTATATCAAATGTTAGAAGTGCACCTTTTTTATCTAAAAGTGCTGTTCCCAAATAACCATTGAACATTTCTAAAGTTTCATCAATCGGATAGCCAAACATTCTTCCCAAAGAAAGAGCATCAACAGGTTCTGAAGTCTGATTGTCTTCAAAATTTACTTCAATATTTGAATCTTCAACAAAAATGGCAAACTGAAAATCATCTTCGTCTCTTGTAATTTTTGTCAAAAAATTGGCTGAAACATTCATGTCGACAAGAAGATCCTGTTGATCTCCGATAGGACCAAATCCAATCGACAAACCCCAATCCCAATTTTTTTCAGAATCCTCTACATCCAAAATCAAATCTAAACCGTCATCTGGAAATACACTTGTTACATTTTTCTTGTTTGAAAAAATTGAACCTTGAGCTTCAGGAGAGATAACAAGAAAATATCCAAGTACACAAAGGACTAAAAAAAGGAGATTTGATTTATTACTTTTCTTCATCTTGTTCCCAGATTATAGTGCCATTCTTTTCATCTTTTTCAATACCTTGCAAAATAACTTTCTTAACTGCAGCTATAGCTCCCGTAACATCTATATCTCTAGGACATGCATCAGTACAGTTTCCAATCGTATGACATCTAAAAACACCATCATGCCCACCCACTTTTTCTATTATTTTTTCAGCCTCTTCATTTCTGCTATCCAAAATAAACCTTGCCGCCATTACTAAAGCCTGAGGACCCAAGTAATCAGAATCAGACCAAAGAGACGGACAGGATGTCGTGCAACAAGAACACCAGATACATTTTGTCATATCTTCTATTTTTTCAAAATCCTCAGGAGACATCAAAAGTTCTTTTTCTCCAGAATTGTGTTCTTTTGCTACGACCCACGGATTAACAGATTTGACTTTGTCTAACAACGGATCCATTTCTACAATCAAATCCTTTTCCACAGGGACTCCTTTCAAAGGAGCAATGTTGATTGGCTTTTTCCCAGGAACATCAGCAACAAAAGTCTGACATGCAAGCCTGTTTATACCATCAATCATCATCCCATCACTTCCACAAACTCCATGAGCACAAGAAGACCTAAAACCAAGAGTTGTATCAATCTCATCTCTTATCTTCAAAAGGACATCGAGAATCTTGTCGTTCTCATCTACATCAATGGTGTATTCATCCACCCAAGATTTTGGCTTTTTTTCAGGGTGAAATCTTTGTATTCTAAAAATCCTTAACATTTAATAAACCCTTTCCTTAACCTCGAATTTTCCAAGATCAACAGATTTAAAATCAAATCTCGGATTTTCATTTTTGTTTTTATAACACAAACTATGTTTGAGCCAATTTTTATCGTCTCTTTCAGGGTAGTCTTCCCTACTATGAGCCCCTCTACTTTCTTTTCTTATCAACGCTCCATGCAATGTTGCCTCACTAACATCAAGCATACAAGACAATTCAAAAGCAGCCATCATTTCATAATTGTAAAAATTAGATTTATCCGAAATTGTAATCTTCTTAAAATCATCCTTTAATTCAGCAAGCAAAGAAACGCATTTCTCCATACCTTTCTTGTTCCTGAAAACAGAACAGTAATCCATCATTATCTCTTGCATCTTATTTCTTATTTCGTAAACTTTTGGACCTCTACTATTTCCCCTTATGCCCTGAAGTAAAGACTCTGAACTTTCCCCAGAATCACTTGGAAGCTCAGAAAGTTTCATTGAATCAGCATACAAAGATGCTTTTTGTCCAGCTCTTTTACCAAAAACCACAAGATCTAAAAGAGAATTTGTTCCGAGTCTGTTAGCCCCATGGACAGAAACACATGCACATTCTCCACATGCGAAGAGTCCATCCATAACACTTCCTTTTGAATCTAAAAGAACCCTTCCATCAATGTCTGTTGGTATTCCTCCCATCGCATAATGTGTTGTTGGCTTAACTGGGATAGGCTCTCTAGATGGTTCGATGTTTAAATAAGTTCTTGCAAAACCTGTCACATCCGGAAGTTTCTTATCCAATAACCCTCTACCAAGATGTGTTAAATCAAGATGAACAAAATCCTTTCCACCTATTCCTCTTCCAGCTTTTATTTCTTCATAAATAGACCTGCTAACTATATCTCTTGGTGCCAAATCTTTGATTGAAGGAGCATATCTTTCCATAAATCTTTCGCCAGATGAATTAATTAAGATTCCACCTTCACCCCTAGCCCCTTCAGTTATAAGTATCCCGAGAGGGTGCAATCCTGTTGGATGGAATTGAACAAATTCCATATCCTGCAAAGGTATTCCTTTTTGATAACATATTGCCATGCCATCCCCAGTTAAAGAAAGTGCATTGCTTGTAACCTTGAAACACCTTCCATAACCACCTGTTGCAAGAATAACCGACTTTGAATGAAAAATATGTCTTTCTCCAGTTGAAAGTTTTACAGCGACAACACCACAGCAAGAATCTTCTTTGGTTATTATTTCAACGACCTGAAATTCGTCAAAAAAATTAGTTTCTCTTCTTAAAGCCTGTTGATAAAGAGTGTGAAGGATCATGTGTCCAGTTCTATCTGCAGAATGACAAGCTCTTCTTACTGGGGACTCTCCCCAATGTTTTGTATGTCCACCAAAAGGCCTTTGAGAGATTTTTCCATTATCCAACCTAGAAAAAGGCAAACCTTTTCTCTCTAGATCAAAAATAGCATCAGGTGCATCATTACACATTTGAACAATTGCATCCTGATCTCCAAGATAGTCACTTCCTTTAACAGTGTCATAGGCATGCCAAAGTGGATTGTCCTCCTCAAGATTACCAAGAGCAGCAGAAATTCCACCTTGAGCTGCGCCAGTATGACTTCTGAAAGGGAACAATTTCGACAAAACAGCCACCTTTAAACCTTTTGGAATTGCAGCAACAGCAGAAAGGCCAGCACCGCCTGCACCGATCACGATAACATCGTATTGATGCTTATTCATGATACTCCTCAGCAGCGGGAACAGGAATTGAAGATTCATTTTTATGGGATTCTGAAGGAGAAAAAGTTAATATTACCCATGATCCCAAAACTATAGTAACAAGAGCTACTGCTCTTAGGGAAAAAACCCAATATTTTTCATATTTTCTTATTTTTTTAAAATCATACAAAATAGATTCAATACCATTAGCCCCATGAATCATTCCAAACACAAGCATTAATGCATCCATTATTCTCCATATAGGCTTATTCCATTTTTCAGAGACAGCATCAAATTCCAAATTCTCGACACCCATAATGAAATGAACATCAATGAAATGTATAAAAATCAAAATTATTAGAAAAGAGCCCGAAATCCTTTGAAACCACCATGCAAATGTTCCTGGAACTTTTTTATAACTCATTAAACTGACCCCTCAAATAAAGGCTTTATCAACAAATATGTCCCGGGGATTAAAAGTATTATCGTAAGAAAAACAATAATCCAAAACAAGAACTTAGCAAAATGATTTGTTCTTATTCCAGAAAAATCTATAATTATTATTCTTAAACCATTAAGGCCATGCCATAAAAGAGCTCCCATAAGCCCTACTTCAGCAACCCTGAAAAAAGGAGTGTTAAATAAAGCAACGTGATGATTCCATTCTTCAGGACCAATCTTTAAATAAATTGCACCCATAACATGGATTATCAAAAATACAAAAATTCCAATACCAGTTAGCCTGTGAAGCAGCCAAGAAAGCATTCCTTCTTTTATTGAATATTTCATTTTTTAATTTCCTCAATAGCTCTTTCGAGCATTAAATCACCTATCCTATCTCTAATGCTCGACCTTAAGATAGATATTTCATTCTGAAGTTTCTCTATTTCATCCAAAAGAACCAGAATATCTTTATCATCAGAAGTTTCAATTTTCAAATCAGGGGTAATACCATTTCCATTAACTTGATGCCCGTTTGGAGTCAGATAAACAGCTGTTGTAATGATTATCGATCCTCCATTTTTTAAAGTCTCACCATGCTGGACTAAACCTTTTCCAAATGTTGTATTTCCTATTACCAAGCCTCTGTCATGATCTTGTATCGCTCCGGCAAATATCTCACTGGCAGAAGCACTATACTCATCAACAATGACAACAAGATTTACACTTTCAGCAATCCCTCCTTTTTTCGCCGAAAAAACTTTTTCCTCTTCTTTGAATTTAATTTTGACTATAACACCATCTTTTAAAAACATATCTACTATCTCCAAGCAAGAATAAAGCTCTCCACCAGGATTTCCCCTCAAGTCCAATATCAAATTCTCAATACCGTTATTAAGTAAAACTTGAATCTCTTTTTTAAGCAGACTTGGAGTATTTTTGTTAAACTGTAGAAGTTGAATCATGTATGTTTTTTCATTAATCTTTTCGATATCTCCCACAGAAGGGACAACAACAATTTCTCTAACAACAGAAATGTTTATAGTTTCAGCTGTCGTTGAGTCTATAATCTCCAACTCAACGACTTCTCCAATTGGCCCTCTAACTAAAGAAACTGCCTCTTCGTAACCATTTAAAGATTCGAAAGAAACTCCATCAGCGGAAATAATAATGTCACCATTCTTTATCTCTGATTTGTAAGCAGGACCGTCTCTAACTACAGCAACAACTTGCAAGAATTTTCCATAGGGTGCAATCGTCACCCCGATACCTCCAAAAGTACCCTCTGTATTTTCCCACTGTATTTGGGATTTCACAGGAGGAACAAATCGGCTATATCTATCAAAAGAAGACATCATGCCTGCAATAGCACCTTCTGAAATTTCTTGGCTTTTTTCAAGGCTTATATCCTCAAAATACCTTTTTTCAATAACACCCCAAGCCTCTTCTACATACGAAGCCCCTTCAAAAGAAACTAGAGGATCATGTATATTTCCTGAATCATCTTGGTAACCCTCAATAAGAACTCCGAGAAACAAGCAAGAAAATAAAAACAATCCGGTTCGAAACCAAGGTTTTCTTAGAA